>JAUNAK010000074.1 GCA_030527665.1 Eubacteriales bacterium | reverse complement strand
CCCTTTTGTATAAAAATCTTTTCAAAATAACTCTTGACTATTTACCAAATTGCTTGAAATGATTTCGTTTCGGTTTTCTTTAATGCATATTCTATAGATTCCTGAATTCGAATACAATTTATTGCGTATGCAGTACGATTTTGAAAGTTCGCCAGTGTCAATAGAACTTATGGCATATGCATCCAATATCTCTTATATCTTATTTGGCATATGCAGCATATCACTCTCATGTCTTATATGGCATTGGCAATCTATAATTCTTAAATCTATTTTTCAGTTTTCTGTAAAAAAAGAACAGACCTTCCAGATGGAACGTCTGCTCAATTACTCTATATAATATGAATTACTTAATGGAAGGTATGGAATCCCTTTCCGTCGATCTCACTGCTGTTGGTGATCATCAGGAATGCTGTCGGCTGGGTGCTGCGAATGAAATTCCGAAGCTTTGTGGCCTGCATCGGACTCATGACTGTAAGAATGACCGTCTTGTTCTTATGCGAATACGCTCCCTCTGCATGGTACACAGTTGCGGTACGATTCAGCTCATTCTGAATATATGCAAGAATCTCTTCACTGTCATCACAGATCACCGTAAAATACTTGTTCAGGTTCATATCACTGATTGCATTGTTGGTTACCAGTGCCTTTGCAAACAGACCTGCCGCCGAAAACAGTCCGGTTGTAGATCCATACAGGAAAAATGCACTGATCACAACAAAAACATCCACAACGATCAGTGATTTTCCGATATCCAGTCCGGTATACCGTTTGAGAATCATGGCCAGAATATCCGTTCCGCCGCTGGATGCCCCTCGGTTAAAGATCATTGCCGAGCCGATGGCCGGTAAGGCGATGGCAAACAGCAGCTCCAGAACCGGCTGGTTTGTCAGTGTATGAGTCATCGGGACAAAAACATCCATTACTGTCAGCATACCGGAAAACAGCAGGGTGACAAATACGGTTTTTATGCCGAATCCTTTATCAAGGAGTATAAAGCCTAGAATAAGAAACGCAATGTTAAATACGTTTGTGATCTGTGTCGTGCTGAACGGAAGAACACCTGCCAGAACAGTACCGATACCGGTTACGCCTCCGAAAGAGAAATTGTTCGGAAATTTAAAATAAAAGTTTCCGATTGCCAGAAGCAGTGTTCCCAATGACATAAATGTATAATCCTGCAGCTTCTCCAGAAAAACAGCTTTACGATCCATTTCTACCGTCTCCATCCCGGAACTCCTTTGCATATGAATAAAATCATCGTTTTTTAGTATGCACATATTACGGGATAGAATCCAATACTTATATCTATATAACTATCATAAGTGATTGCTTATAGAGCATCATTTTCATAGCGCCTCATTGTGCCAGCCCCAATGTATTAATTAATCGGATAATCGTATTTAATTCATTCTCTACTGCTTCCACTGATCTGTTAAATGCTTCCCGGTTTTTCATATTCGGTTCGAAGTAGTTATATCTGCTGTCGATTGCTACATGTATCTTATTTGACTGAAATCCGATCAGCATCGCCCCTCTGGCATCCGCAGCAAAACGCAGAAGGTTCTCCATCATCAATGGAGTAAGAATCTGATAGCTATCAGCCTCATTAAGAGCATATGTACGGAAACGACTATCGAACTCATCATTATTCATTTCAGTCTTATGCCTGCGAGATTCGGATGAGGTAAAAATAGATGTCTTTTTTCTTCCAACTTTGAATCCTTTTTCGATCACTACAACTTCATTGGCATATGATATCGGAGAATCAAAGGTATACCAGGCTCCGCGAAAAATCGTTGATCTGGTCGAAGTTTCAGAATTTCCACTCTCCTGCTCCACCAGAACATCTGCTCTTCTAAAATGGACATTACGATAGGATCCACTCATAAGATCTTCGCTATGATAGTCTGTACCAAGTGAGATCAGCCCAATATTATTCATCTCTGATCTGCCGATGCCTTCAGAAGGTGAATACATGAAGTTATCTATTTTTTCTTTAAATATATCTTTAACGATACTATCCTTGAACATTCCATGCAGTTCTTTTTTCCTAGGAGTATATACTTTTTCTTTAAATACGAAGCAGGAGATAAGCACAACCATACTCATAAATAAAAGCGATCCACGCAAAGCGGGATTTTTACGATTTACTACGGCCAGTACAACCAATACCACTCCAGACACTAATAATCCATCCACTATTTTTGCTTTCTTTCTAACAGGTTCATATGCCTCCTGCAGTTTCTCCCAGATCTCATCGGTATTTCTGTATTCAGCCATTTTGTTCTCCTTTCGGTCAATCCCGGATTCTCCGGTAGGATTTTTCTTTTTACTTTCCTATGCTTTCTAATACTTTCCTGTATATGCTGTATTACATCGTATGAGAATATTGTATATAAATTCATATTAATTGCAAATATTTGTGTTCCAGATCCATTGTTTTTCCCCAGGATATGCTATAGGATAGAATTAAATGCTTATATCATTATGTGATTCATAACATAAAACTTATAAGGAGGATGCAGCCATGTTTTCGGGAATGCGTTATGTGTATGCTGTTTATCAGCACAAAAGCTTTTCCAAAGCCGCACAGGCACTGTATATCTCACAGCCGGCACTGAGTGCCTCAGTCAAGAAGATCGAGAAGGAACTGGGAATGCCGCTGTTTGATCGCAGCAAGAATCCCATTCACCTTACCGAATGCGGGGAACAGTACATTGCTGCGGCCAGACAGATCATGCGTATTGAGGATGAATTCTCGGACTATCTAAATGATCTGAAGAATATGATGGGCGGCTCCCTGTCGATCGGAGCCAGTACCTTCTATGCCGCTGCTCTGCTCCCTCTGATCCTGCAGACATTTTCTGCTGCTCATCCGGATGTCAAGATCCGCCTGACCGAAGGCAGTGTTCAGGAACTGGAGACCCAGCTGTATGACGGAGAACTGGATTTTGTCATTGAGGCGAATGCATTTGATGAAAAGCTGTATGAAAAGGTACGGATCTATCATGAACATCTGGTACTTGCCGTTCCCAAAAACTATCTGATAAACACGGAGCTGCAGCAATATCAGATCACCCGTGAAGATATAAAGGTCCGGCACCATGTAACCGGCGGTATCGAACCGGTTGACCTGCGCCTTTTTCAGGAGGAACCGTTTATCCTTCTGCATGAAGGAAATGATATTCGTGTTCGTGCCGACAGGATCCTCCGGGATGCCGGTGTAAAACCGCATATTCTGCTGACTCTGGATCATCAGCAGACAGCAATGAATCTGGCCATGCGCGGTATGGGCATCACCTTTGTATGCGATACGCTGCTGAACAGTCTTCCGGAGGAATTCGATGATCCCTGCTGCTATTATAAGCTGGATAACCGCAATATCCATCGTGATGTGTATTTCTATCACCGCAAGACCAAATACATGACACCGGCCATGCAGGCCTTCAATGATCTGGCTGGTGAATATTTCAAACCGATGATCGACTAAAAAATGCGAAGCATTTGTATGCTGTTGTGAATATGCTGCTTTTATACACCAGGCAGCATATTCACAATAAACAAATGCTTCGCATTTTATATGTAATTATTTTATATATGACTATTTATTTATCATATATGTGGATCTTTCTACCGCTCCTCTCACTCGGAAATACCAGCCGTCTGTGCTTCCTGTGTATTTTCCTGCGTCTGTTCCGCCTGTGTCTGCTCTGTCTGCGGCTGTGTACTGTGCGTCTGCGTACTCTGGGACGGAGCAGCCAGTGCATCCGCTGTCTGCTGTGTCAGCACCTTATAAAGCGGATTATCCGGATCGACCATGATCGTTCCTCCGTTTGCCATGGCTTCACGAAGGGCTTCCAGTTCTGTCCAGTATTTGTAGAAAGCAGTCTTGTCTGCATTCTCGGAATAGGCTTCCGCCAGGATACTGTAATACTGTGTCTCACCGTCTGCGATGATCGCAGCGGCTTCTGCCTCCGCATTGGACTTGGTGGAACGGGCATCAGCCTCTGCCTTTGCCTTGATCGTATTGGCTTCTTTCTCACCTTCGGCGGTATACTGTGCCGCAATGACATTCCTCTCGGAGATCATGCGGTCATATACCGACTGCTTATTGTCCTCCGGAAGGTCCAGAACCTTGATCTCTACATTGGTTACTTCGATTCCATAAGAAGCAAGGGATGTGATCCGTTTCAGGATCGTTGTTCCCAATGATCCGTCCTTACCGGTGATCAGATCGTCCTGGGCGGTACTGGAGATCACATTCTTGATGGATGAATAAACGGATGTATCAATACGGCTCTGTGCCGTCTCCACACTGTTCAGTGTCTGATAGTATTTCTTTGTGTCCACGATCTTCCATGTCACATAGGCATTGGCAGACATGGATTTCTTATCACTGGTCGTTACGCCTGTGGTCGGAATATCATACAGACGCTCACCTGTGAAGATGGATTTTGTATTCTGGATAAACGGTATAGTCAGATATACACCCGGGGTATCCTTGATGCTGACGATCTTGCCGAACTGAAATACCAGTACTTCTCTGTTCTGCACATTATAGTGAAAACAGGAAAAACCGGATAAAAGAAGGACAAGAACAATTACGATCGCAAAAGTTTTTCCAACGCTCTTTTTCATATGTTCCGTTCCTCCTCTCTTACTTTTCATCAGCTTCCGCAGCCGCTGCTGCAGCTGCAGGCTCCACATTGGTTCCGTTACCGGTAACATAGATCAGTTTTCCGTCACCGATCACGATTTCCATATTCGGATAGATCTTTTTGACAGCATCCAGATACATTCTCTCTTTTACCACTTCCGGATTTTTTCTGTATTCGTCGAAAATCGCATTGAATGTGGCCACCTCTTCTCTGGCCTGGTTGACACGCTCGGTGCGTGTAGCTTCGGCCGAGGAAAGGATCTTGGATGCTTCCGCAGCTGCATTCTCTGTTACTTTTTTAGCTGCTGCATTGGCATTGTTGATAGCCGTGTCTTTTCCTGTCTTGGCATCGTTTACTGCCTTGAATGCCTCGGATACCGTCTCTGTCGGCGGCTCTGAATCCTGAATGGATACGTTGCTGACAGTCAGGCCGGTCTCATGACGAAGCAGTTCCTCGGTAATATCTGTCTGCACATCGGTTTCGATCTGAGACTTACCGGTTGTCAATGCCGTATCCACATCTACCAGACCTACCGTATTACGGATGGATGCCATGGCAATATTCCGCAGGATACCCTCCGGATCACTGGTGGCATAGGTATAGGCGATCGGATCGGTAATTCGATATTCGATATAGAAATCAATATTGATAAAGTTGAAGTCACTGGTGATCATCAGCGATTCGGACTGGGCGGATTCATTATCCCCCTCATTGTAGCCGATGGCCATACCCTGGGTCGTTCCGTCATAGACATATTTCTGTGAAATAAACGGAATCTTGAAGTGTGCACCTGCCGTTTCGATCATCGTATTCTTTCCGAGTGTACAGATAAAACCGGTCTCCTGCTCATTGGTAAAGAAGATGCAGCCGGTCATTACGGAAACGGCCAGAATGGCAATGACCGCTCCGATGATCACTCCGCGAATAACTCTGCCGGCATTTCCCGGCCTCATATTTTTCATTTTATTTCTGAAGTCCTGATTAAGATTTCCTTCCATATATTACCTTTCATTTCAGTCAGGGACTCTCTCCCTTTTTCTTTCGATCCGATCTCTGCGAGACTTGGCACGGGATTCGGGGCATCTTTAGCTGACATCAACCCATCCGGATCCCTGCGCATCCCTGCGGATCGTTTACTTCCGTCGGCTGATCATTTAATTGATTCCGTACCAGCCGATTCCTTCTGCCTTCCAGCCAAGGGTCACGAGCAGGTTGTTCTCCTCTATATTGGTGGTGTAGTTATGGGTTCCTGTCTCTGCATTCGGATTATACTGCCGATACAGCGGAACACCGGATTCATCAGCGGAATACCAGCCGATGCCCTCATCACTCCATCCTACCGATACCAGCATATCTCTTTCGACTGCAGCCATTGTATAATGGTGATCACCTGCATTCGGGTTGTACAGACGGTATACCGGTCTGGAAGTATCTGTCGGTGCCTTCCATGCGATTCCCTCATAACTCCATCCTGCCTGATACAGAACACGTCTCTCCAGTACCTGAGACGTATAGAAATGCTCTCCTGTATTCGGATTGTACATACGGAACATTGCACCCTCGGAAACATCCAGTTCATCCGGAAGATCCGGTCTGGTGATCTGCATGCTGGACTCCGGTGTTCTGGTACCGTAGGAATCATATCCAACGACACGGATCTGACCGCCGTTCATGGTAAACGGCTGTCCCGTCCATTTATGATCGCTCATATTCGGATAAGTTCCGTCCAGCGTATAGTACAGTGTCACATTGTCCGGCGTCGAGAGAGAAATCGACGATCCGCGGTATCCGTTGTCTGTCCGGTCGATCACCGGTGCCTGATAGGCATGATACAATGTCGGATATCCTTTTGCCGAAAAATAGGTCTGATAGCCGTCCAGTGACAGGCCCTTACGGCGATACAATTCAGACACGGTTACAAACTCATATCCCTGTGCCTGCAGACTGTCGATGGCGCGCAGAGCTCCCTGTACGCTGGAAGCATACAGATCGTGCATCAGAACGATGCTGCCGTCACCGGCATTGTTCATAATATTCTGATAAACTGTATCGGCATTTCGATATTTCCAGTCCAGTGTATCCACACTCCACACGATCATCGGGTGCGCAACATTTGCACTGATGCCTGCAGACTGTGCACCGCCCGGAATACGTACAATGTAATTATAGGATCCGCCCATGACCTTATACAGATCGGACGCCACCTGGTCACATTCACTGATCATTGCACTTCCGCTGAGCCCGTTAAACGGAACATGATGACTGTAGGTGTGGTTTGCCAGCTGATGTCCGTCCCGAAGCATCTGCCAAAGCAGATCTTCGTGTGCACGGGTTCCATGCGGTCCGTTCACTCCATTCATGAAGAATGTTGCCTGCACCCCCCGCTGCCGAAGTCCGTACAGCAGCGTCGGTGTGGTTACTCCGGACGGTCCGTCATCAAAGGTGAATGCAATCAGTTTCTCTCCCGTGTCGGCTGAAACTTCCTGTGTACCTGCTGACAGCATAAGCGGAACAAGCAGCAGGATCAGAGATAAAAGAACTGCCCCTGTTCGTTTTACTGCTGTCTTTCTATGTTGTTCTGACATTCTCTGTACCTCCGTATATCTTATATTCTGTTGATACACATAGTAAAAAGAATCTCCGGCATAAAACCGGAGATCCACGTATCTTTTCTTTCGTTCAGAAAACGGATCAGTTTTCTGTAATCTTTCTGCCGAGCTGATGCTCTTTGACGTCAATAGCAGCCTTCAGCAAAGCAACCGTACCTTCGATACCGTAAATACCACTGTCGATCGACAGGTCGTAGCTGTCTACACTTCCCCACTCTTTATTGGTGTAGTAATTATAGTAGCTTGCACGACTCTTATCATTCTTGCGGATACGATCCTTGGCTTTGCTGGGAGTCAGGTCGTAAAGCGATGCAATTCTCTTCACCCTTGTATCCAGATCTGCATGAATAAATACACTGAGAAGTTCATCGCAGTCCTCTAATGCATAGTCCGCACATCTTCCGATGATGACACAGGGGCCTTCCGTTGCCAGCTTCTTGATACTTTCAAACTGTGCCAGGAATACCTTCTGGTTCAGCGGCATATCGTTCATCACGCTTGAAGAATAGCCGAAGGAATAGCTGTCCATTACCAGTGAGTAAAGGAAACTGTTCGTTGGTTTTTCATCCTGATTCTCGAAGATCTCCTTGCAAAGACCACTGTCCTTTGCAGCTCTTTCCAGAAGTTCCTTATCATAAAACGGAATGTTCAGCTCTTTTGCCAACATTTCTCCGATTGTATGACCTGCACTGCCAAATTCACGTCCGATTGTGATGATCGTCTTCATAGATTCGCCTCCTTTTGATGCACGTCAAGCTGTCGAGCTTTTCATGTTGTATGTATTATACCATAACATTTGTCAGAATTGCATAGTGTTTTATGAAATAACAGGCGAATTTTTGCAATTTTTGTTACTGTAGAAGAATCTCTCCGTCATTCCGACAGCTTACTTTGCTGCTGCAGTAAAATCACTCCGTCATTCAGACAGCTTACTTTACTGCTGCAGAAGAATGTCTCTGTCAAACAGACAGTTTTCGAAGCAGCTCCTGGAAATATTCCGGCAGCGGAGCTTCGAATTCCATGTATTTCCCTGTTTCCGGATGCACGAATCCAAGGATCCTTGCATGCAGCGTCTGTCCCTGCAGCCCTTTGACCGGACATTTTTTCGTTCCGTATACTTCATCTCCGAGAAGCGGATGTCCGATCTTTGTCATATGTACGCGGATCTGATGGGTCCGGCCGGTTTCCAGACTGCATTCCACATACGTATATCCCCGCAGTCTTTCCAGTACTTTTACATGTGTGACAGCCGGTTTTCCTTTATCCTCCGGAACTACAGCCATTTTCTTGCGGTCCGTTGGATGTCTGCCGATGTTTCCGGTTATGGTAAGTTCATCCTCTGCTATATTTCCATGAACGATTGCCCGGTATCTGCGCGTAATACTGTGAACAGACAGCTGTTCGGCCAGTTTCCGATGTGCGGAATCGGTTTTGCAGACCACAAGCGCTCCTGTGGTATCTTTGTCGATCCGGTGTACGATTCCGGGACGAAGAATCCCGTTGATGCCAGACAATTCATCATGACAATGATACAGAAGGGCATTGACCAGTGTATGCGAATAATGCCCTGCAGCCGGATGCACGACCATGTCCTTGGGTTTATTGACCACCAGCAGGCTGCTGTCCTCATACAATATATCCAGCGGAATATTCTCCGGTTCGATATCCGGTTCTTTATTTTCCGGGATACTGACCCGGATCTCATCATTTTCCCTCAGCTTATAGTTGGCCTTCACGATTTTTCCATTGACCGCTACGCCGCCTTCTTTAACGATCTTCTGGAGATAGGAACGGGACATTCCGTCGATATTCCCTGCAAGCCATGCATCGATCCGTACATCCTCATCTTCTGCTTCCACGGTAAACAGCAGTTTTTCTTCGTTCATTTCCATTCCTCAGTTATTCTTCCGTCTTTTTTCCGCCCCAGATCATCTCCAGATCCTCTTCTTTATAATAGAAGAAAAGCAGGATCACAAGAACCGCTACCGAAAGTGTTACATAAATATCGGCAACATTAAAGATCGGAAAATTGATCAGCGAAAAATAGATAAAATCTACCACATATTTGTTGATCAAACGGTCGATAAAATTACCGACCGCTCCGGCACTCAATACAATGGCGCACCAGCGGAGTGCGTTGTATTTTGCATCAGCAGGAAGTCTGCGAAGGATCACACATACAAAGACAAGAAATACAGTTGTCAGGATATAGAAGAACCACTGCCTGCCTTCCATAATGCTGAATGCCGCTCCGATATTTTCCAGATACTGCAGTTCCAGCACTCCCGGAATCAGAACAATGGCATTCTGCCCCTTCAGCCCGCTGACTGCCAGATATTTGGTGATCTGATCCAGAACTACAAGAATAACAAATACTGCCAGCAGCAGCGCTGCCGGTGTCTTTTTCTTCTCTGAAACTGCCTTTTTTCCATTTGACTCGTTGGATGTCTTCTGACTGTTCATAGCCGCCTGTGTCTCCTGTTCCCTGTTTACTTAACCAGATATGCTGCTGCAGCATACAGCTCTTCAGCAGTCATCGTTTTGTCTACAATTGCATTACCGATTCCATCCAGCAGAATAAACTTGATCTGTCCGCTTTCCATCTTCTTGTCGTTTTTGGATGCTTCGATGATCTGATCTGCTGTGATTCCCTCCACCTGACAGGGGAGGCCGAATGCTTTGTTCAGTTTTTTGATACGCTCAACTTCATCTTCGGTCAAAAGGCCGCGTTTCAGGGATGCATATGCCGCACCGACAATGCCGATTCCCACACAGGTACCGTGCAGAAGTGAAAAGTCCTTGCATTTTTCAATGGCATGACCAAGTGTGTGTCCGAAATTCAGAATCGCACGAATGCCTTTTTCCGTCGGATCCTCTTCTACGACTGCAGCCTTTACCCTGCAGCAGCGATGAATCAGAACGGAGAGAATCTCCGGATCCCTGGCAAGAATAGAATCTGTATGCTCTTCCATAAAAGTAAGCAGTTCGGCATCTCTGATCTCGGCAGTCTTAACCACTTCTCCCATACCGGAGGAAAACTGATCGTCCGGCAGTGTCTTCAATACAGACATATTCATATACACCAGACGCGGCTGATAGAAGGCTCCCACCATATTCTTATACTGAGCAAAATCCACACCGGTCTTGCCGCCCACGCTGCTGTCCACCTGTGCCAGCAAGCTTGTAGGAATCTGAATAAAATCAATGCCGCGAAGATAGGTAGCTGCCGTAAAACCGGTCATATCTCCTGTCACACCACCGCCGAGAGCAGCAAGCATATCGTTACGCTGGAATTTATTTTCGATCAGACAGGTGTAGAGATCATAGATCACCGTCAGGTTCTTATTCTCCTCTCCTGCGGGAATTACAAACGAATACAGCTCTGCTCCAAGCGGTGCAAGCGCTTCTTTGACCTGCTCCAGATACAAAGGTCCCACATTGCTGTCCGTTACGATACAGATCTTCCCCGGATGACTGTTCTCCAGTCCCTGCACGGCATCTGCGAGAGCGGAAAAATCGGTTTTCCATAAAATATCGTAGGAAAATGCCAGACCGCTGTTTTTTCTTTCTACACGTAAAGTTTCCATAATCTGCTGCCTTTCTTGTACTGCTTGGTTTATTTCTATCTCTCCCTGTATAGAATAGGAGATTCTCTTTCGCATAAAAGAAAAGCACCAGAAAGATCATATCCCTCTGATGCTTTATAATCCTTAAAATTAGAATGAAGTGCGCATGGTTGGAATAGCGCCGCTGAGAAGATCCTGAATATCACCGGAGATCTCCACAGTTGAAGGACTGAGAAGGAAAATATAACTGGATACCTTCTGCAGACCGCCTTCGATTGCATAACAGGAACCGGAGGAGAAATCGATGATTCTCTGTGCCAGTTCGACATCAATACCTTCGAGATTTAATACAACCATACATCCGGAAAGAAGGGTATCTGCGATCTCGCGATAATCTTCAACTTTTGTCGGTTTGATAACACATACTTCCATACCGCCGGAAGAAACAAAATTACCCTTGCGGTTCATCGGTGTGATTTTCTGAGAAGCTGCAGCCGGACGAGTCGGTGCAGAGTAACGGGATGCAGCCGGTTTGGTTTCGATTGCCGGTTTCTTCACCGGTGCCGGTTTTGCTGCCGGTTTCATCGGAACTGGCTCATCATCAAAATCATCATCCTCAAAATCATACTCGTACTTTTTGCTCTTGGATCCGAAACGATCCTTAAAGCTTTTCTTCGGTTTCACTTCCTGCTCTTCGAATCCGTCATCCTCTTCATCAAAGAATTCATCATCCTCTTCATCGTAATCATCATTTATACGAATTGCGGAAAGGATCTTATCTACAAAGCTCATATTCTATCTCCTGGTCAGTTATTTGCTGTAATCGCGCTCACCGAAAATGGCTGTACCAACGCGAACCATGGTCGAACCTTCTTCAACGGCGATTTCATAGTCATTTGTCATACCCATGCTGAGGACATGCATACAAGTATTATCAATGTTTTTCTGTTCGATGTCAACACTTAATTGTTTCAGCTGTGCAAAAACAGAACGATTGCACTCAGCATCGGTTACATACGGTGCACTTGTCATCAGACCTTCCACATGCACATGCGGAAGCCCGGCGATCTGACGGATCAGGGATTCTGTTTCCTCCGGAGCTACTCCGAATTTTGTATCTTCTCCTGCTACATTTACCTCGATCAAAACCGGAATCACGCGGTTATTCTTGGTTCCTTCCTTTTCGATCGTCTTTGCAAGCTCCAGTGTATCGACTGCGTGAATCATAGATACACGGGAGGCAATATACTTGACTTTATTCCTCTGCAGATGACCGATCATATGCCAGCGGATATCTCCCGGCAGATCTTCCATCTTCTGTTTCAATTCCTGGATATAGTTTTCGCCAAAGTCCCGGACACCACTGTCATACAATGTCTGAATATCCTCCTCCGGCTTTGTTTTGCTGACTGCAACAAGCAGAACATCTTCCGGATCACGTCCAACCCGACGGCAGGCCTCATCGATTTTTCTTCGTATTTCCCTGTAGTTATCTGTTATCATTTCTTACTCCGTTTTTTATGCGATCAATTTCTGTTATAAAGGATCTGTGACTCATATACCATACTTCCGTCACGAACGATATAGTCAAACTGTGATACACCATAATCGACATTTTCCTGCACGATGCAATACTCATCATTCTGATCAAGAATCACTGCTCTTCGAAACTGTGTGTAACCTTTATTGGTAGCATATACACCTTCCAGGGATCCCATCTCGGTAATGGTATATGTTTCATTGGAATCCGGCTTCTGCAAAACATCTCCCCTGCTGAAATCAGAAGCATCGACATAATATACTTCCTGGCCGGAATCCGTTTTCAGTTTTGCATAGATATCACAGTCCGTCTTCTCGGTCTGCTTCTGCCCATTCTCATTCTCCTTCAGAACAAGGAAACCGGCATCGGAATTATTGGTAGACGGTGTGTAATAATCCGTCGGGATCAGATAAAACTCTTTGGTAACAATGGAAGACAGCGGTACCTTCAGTCCCTTATTGGCAGTAATGATCAATTCAATATCAATATAACGCTGGTTGCGGTATCGTACGGCTCCACTGTAAAGGGTGATATCCGCATAATAGTCTCCGTCCCTTTCAAAAAGTTTCAGATCTCCTTTTTCAGTACAGCCATCCATATCAAAACGAACTTTCACATACTGACGTCCGGACAATGTGGAATACTGACGTTCTGTAAGTTTCAATACCAGATCCCAGGTATCACCATTCACAACACGATACAGTGCACTGCCGGCGTCTACACTTTGACCGGTACGCAGCTGATTGCTGGAATAATTATCCGGATGGAAATTTTCAGCAGTCAGCGAAGCAATCGTCAGTTCTTCCATCCCGTCACTGGTATAGGATACAACACCGTCGACCGGTGCTTTTACAGGTGTACCGATATTTCTGACATTTTTTGCTGAAGAAGACGCGCCGTTTCGGATCACATAACGAAAATCGTAGACCGAACTGTACTTGTCCGTTGTATATTCCGAAGAAAAAGCAGATGCTTTCTCACGGATCCAATCCGTATTGCTGTAAACCGATGCACTGGCTTGCTGCGCATCGCTTCCGATACTGCAGACGATCTCGTTCTTCGAGGTCTTTCCTCCGTCTTCTATATAGTAATTGACATATCCTCCGCCAGTCGCCTGTACAACTGTCTCGTTACGAATCGCAAGCGCGGTATACCTCTCATTACCCGACAATGTACCTGGTGTCACCATGTAGGTAGAGATATGATCACTGGTCATATAGATCAAAGCTGTTATGATTATATATAACGCAATGGCACCAAAAATAACCGTGCCGATATTAAATCCTGTTCCTGTTTTTTTCTTCAAAGTGGTTCCCTTCACTTCTTTACAGATTATAGAAACCTTATTTTATCATTTTTAGATGGTTATCACAAGAGTATTGCAGGCAAAAGCATATAAATGCATGAAAATGTATAAGTTTACAGTTACGCATAAAGTCAAGCGCATTGCATACAAAAAACGGCTCTAAAATAAATGTTGGGGCGCGATTCATCAATCCTTATCGAGATTGATAGT
>JAUNAK010000016.1 GCA_030527665.1 Eubacteriales bacterium | reverse complement strand
GGCGCAAACCAGCGATAATTCGGAGGTAGTAATTTATGATTAAGATACTATTCGTATGCCACGGCAACATCTGCCGTTCACCGATGGCCGAATTCATATTGAAGGATATGGTAGAGAAGCGCGGCCTGCAGGAGCAGTTCGTAATTGCTTCGGCAGCTACATCCACGGAGGAAATCTGGGGAGACAGGGGCAATCCGGTGTATCCGCCGGCGAGAGAGGAGCTGAAGAGGCACGGGATCGGAAGGACTGCATACACCGATTTTTCCGGTAAGCGTGCGAAGCAGGTGACCCGTGATGATTATGCGTATTACGACTATCTTCTCTGTGCGGATGCAAACAATATCCGCAATACGACCCGGATCACCGGGGCGGACAAGGACGGAAAAATCTCCCTTCTTCTGGATTTTTCGGAAAATGAACGGAGGCACGGAGCAAGTATTGCGGATCCCTGGTATACCGGTGATTTCAGTGTGACTTACAGAGATATCGTTGAAGGTCTGGAGGGCTTTCTGCGGTATCTGGAGGAGTCGGGAAGGCTGCAGGCTTAACATTTGACAGGGGATTTGCATGCGGGCTCGTGAATTAAGCCGTGTTTTACTCAAAAAAGAGTATTGCATTTGTACTTCTGTAATTTTACTGTTGTAAATAGTACTTGATTTGCGTAAAATAGAGGTAATTTTTGCAAGGGGGAAAGACAGAAATGAGCAAGATATACATTCCCGAGGGATATAAGTCTCCGTTAAACCTGAAGGAGACGCAGATTGCAATCAAAAAGGTAAAGGACTTTTTCCAGGAGCAGATTTCTGCAGAGCTGAACTTGAGACGAGTTTCCGCTCCGCTTTTTGTAGATCCGTTTTCCGGTCTGAATGATAACCTGAACGGTGTGGAAAGGCCGGTTAATTTCGATATTCTGGAGCAGAACGGTAAGGAAGCCGAGATCGTACAGTCTCTTGCCAAATGGAAGAGATATGCACTTGGCCGTTATGAATTCAGACCGGGCGAAGGTCTGTATACCGATATGAATGCGATCCGCCGTGATGAGGAGACCGACAACATTCATTCGATCTATGTTGATCAGTGGGACTGGGAGCGTGTGATCACAAAAGAGGAACGTACACAGGAGATGCTGCACAGCATTGTTAAGAACGTGTATGAGGCTCTTCATGTTACGGAGAAATACGTTGCCAATAAATACGATTATGTGCAGTGCATTCTGCCGGAGCAGATTACCTTTATAACTGCACAGGAGCTGGAAGATATGTATCCGGACTGCACTTCCAAAGAGCGCGAGTACAACTTTGCCAAGCTGCACGGTGCGATTTTTGTTGAGCAGATCGGCGGCAAACTGGCTTCCGGTGAGAGACATGACGGACGTGCTCCGGATTATGATGACTGGTCACTGAATGGCGATATTATTGTGTATTATCCGGTTCTGGATATTGCGCTGGAGCTGTCTTCCATGGGTATCCGTGTAGACGAGAATTCTATTGTAGAACAGCTGCAGGCTGCCGGATGTCCGGAGAGAGCGGAGATGCCGTTCCAGAAGGCAATCATTGAGAAGCGTCTGCCGTATACCATCGGCGGCGGTATCGGACAGTCCCGTATCTGTATGTTCTTCCTGCGAAAAGCCCATATCGGTGAGGTTCAGTGTTCGCTGTGGCCGGAGTCCGATATTGCTTTTGCAAAAGAGCGTGGAGTGACGATTCTGTAAGAATTATATAGAGTATAGAATATTTTCCACCGGCGGATGATGTGATCCGAAGGAGAGAAAACAGGCAGCCGTTTGCAGCGGCTGCCTGTTTTGGATTTATTATTTGCTGATATAAATAGTACTGGTATCCGGCTTTTGTACTTTGCATTAGCAATGGGGATGTAAGTTTTTCGACAAAAGGAACCAAATGCAGTAGGAAATTGTGCAATTGAAGACTTTGCAAACGAAAAATTTTTGTGTATAGTAATGTCATACTTTAAAGCGGTGAAAATAGAGCAGAGGATCGTGCCTGCGGCAGGTCCGTAGGCACTGGATCGAAACCGCTGACAGCCGGTGATGCCGATGGTATCGCTGTGTGTTTACATGAGGAGGGATTGCGTATGCAGGAATATGATGCAGCGGTGATCCGTGCTTTTCTGGAAAATCAGGAGAGATTGTTCCCGAAGCCGGTTGCCGAGAATGAGGAAGATGCGGAGGCTTTTCTGGAGGATGTCTGTGCGGTAGTTGCAGGATCTGCCAAAGAGGTTGCCGCGTACTTTGAAGAGGAGTGTATCGATCTGGAAGGCGAGGATCCGCTGGATGCTGCCGAGGTCTTTGCCGTGGGTGACGGCAGATATCTGATCGTAGAAGGATAATGAACAGTGATACGATAAAAAAGCAGTATGTAATGCTCACTTTGATTGCTGTCAATATCCTTATTTTTTTCGCATGTGAGTATCTGGGAGGCAGCGAGGATCTGGAGCTTATGCATCGGCTGGGGGTCCTGTATGTACCTGATCTGCAGAACGGAGAATACTGGCGGCTGTTTACGGCAATGTTTCTGCACTATGGCTTTGCACATCTGATGTCCAATATGGTCAGCCTGTTTGCGTTCGGCGGCTATATGGAACATGCGATCGGGCATGTTCGCTTTCTGCTGCTGTATATGCTTGGCGGTCTGGCCGGCAGTTTGGCCTGCTGGTTCTGGGACGTGCAGACCGGCGAGTATGTATTCAGTGCAGGGGCTTCCGGTGCTGTTTTTGCGCTGATGGGCGGAATGCTGACACTGGTTATTCTGCGGAGAGAGCTGACGCGCGGAGTTTCTGTTCCGCGGATGCTGCTTGCGGTCGTTTTGTCTCTGTATCCGGCTTTTTATATGGAAGATATCAGTCTTGCGGCGCATGTCGGCGGTCTGATCGGCGGCCTTGTGATCATGGGAGCACTGCTTCCGACGATTCGGTCCGGAGGTGGCAAACGTTGGTAGATAAGGAAGAAAAGAGCAGTATTCATACGGATGGACAGCGGAAAGGACAGATCAGCTGGAACAGTCTGGATGTATTGGGAATCGTATTTGTTCCGCTGGGATTTGTGCTGTGTGTTCTGGGTCTGATTCTTGGAATCCGTAATGGCGGGACGATGCTTGCACTGGCATTCTCGGCACCGGGACTTCCGTTTTTGGTTTTGGGAGTCTGGTTTGTTTTTGTCGGCGTCAGGCAGAGAAAGGCGCAG
This sequence comes from Eubacteriales bacterium, assembly GCA_030527665.1. GTDB lineage: Bacteria > Bacillota > Clostridia > Lachnospirales > Lachnospiraceae > Bilifractor. The sequence goes on along the minus strand of JAUNAK010000016.1, from coordinate 40,614 downwards.
CAGGATGTGCTGGAATCGGCGGATTATGTACTGGCAGTCATGGATGCGATCGAAGAAGATACCCATTGCCGGAGCAGAAAAGATACGCAGTATTATGTACGCTGTTCCTATGTGGATCCGGCTGGCAAAAAACATGTGTTTACCAGTCGGAATCTGACAGAGCGGCCGGATGATGAGATCCTGGGACATGAGATCCGCGTATATGTGAATCCCGGAGACTATTCCGTTTGCTTTGTGGATATTAACAGAGCGTTGGAGGCTGTGCGTAAAAACGCAGAAAAAACGGCGGAAGAAGCGGCAGTTCCGATAGGGGCAGAGAATTCTGCAAAGGGTGGATGATCCGGATACAGATGTCGGATCATCGAAACCGGCATCTGTATTGAGATCGTCGGAATCGGCAGACGGCTGTGGACCGCTGTCATAAATATAAGAAACTTTTAGTTGGAGGATAATTATGGAAAGAGAACGATTGGGAAGCCGGCTCGGCTTCATTTTACTGAGTGCGGGCTGTGCGATCGGCTGCGGAAATGTATGGAAATTCCCGTGGATGGTTGGTAAGAACGGCGGCGGTGCTTTTGTACTGGTTTATATTGCCTGCCTGCTTCTGCTGGGTCTTCCGGCAATGACCATGGAGTTTGCACTGGGAAGAGCCGCACAGGCGAGTCCGGTTCGTATGTTTGACAAACTGGAGAAAAAGGGACAGTACTGGCATATTCATGGAAGAATCGCTCTGATCGGCAACATTTGTCTGATGGCATTCTATACCGTTGTTACCGGATGGATGATCTATTATTTTGTATCTTTTGTAACCGGAAAATATGAGGATCTTGGTTTTGGTGCCATGATCTCCAATCCGACGGTAAATGTTACCTATCTGGCAATTGCCGTTTTGGTCGGTTTCGCAATTCTGACGATGCAGCTGCAGGGCGGTCTGGAGAGAATTACCAAATATATGATGACTCTGCTGCTGGTTCTGATGCTGATCCTTGCAATTAAAAACGGTACACTGGAAGGGGCTGTTGAAGGTTATAAATTCTATCTGGTTCCGGATTTCTCCAAAATCGATCGTTCCGTTATCGTTGCGGCAATGAACCAGGCTTTCTTTACACTGTCTGTCGGTATGGGCTCCATGGCGATCTTCGGAAGCTATATCGAGAAGGACCACAGTCTTCTGGGAGAGAGTGTGAACGTTATTCTTCTGGACTCCTTCGTAGCGATCATGGCCGGACTGATTATTTTCCCGGCATGTGCTTCCTTCAATCTGGAAGTCGGCGCTGGTCCGTCCCTGCTGTTTGATACAATGGCAGAAGTATTCCGTCATATGAACGGCGGAAGAATCTGGGGAAGTCTGTTCTTCCTGTTCATGGTTTTTGCTGCATTCTCTACCGAGCTTGCCGTATGCGAGACGATTCTTGCCTGTGTACGTGAGCTTACAGGCTGGAGTCGTAAAAAAGGCTGCCTGATCTGCGGTATCATTGTATTCGGTCTGGCTCTTACAACCGCACTTGGCTACAGCGTATGGCAGTTCCATCCGTTCGGACCGGATACTGCATGGCTGGATTTCTGGGATTTCATCGTAAGTACAAACATTCTTCCGCTGGGATCTCTGCTTATCGCTGTTTTCTGTACCAACAAGCGTTTCGGCTGGGGCTGGGACAATTTTGTTGCAGAGGCTAACCAAGGTAAAGGCCTGAAGATCAAAAACTGGATGAAACCGATCTTCACAATTATCGTTCCGATTGCGATCATCGTGATCTACCTGATCGGTATCGTTGGTTTCTTCGGATAAAAAACGAAGCAAAGGTCTGTTTACAGAAGTGAGCCTTTGATGTAAAATAATCAGAATTGCAGATTTCGATCGTGAATCTGTATGGAAATTGATCTGCAGGGGCTGCCGTTAACATACGGCAGCCCCTGTATTTGGGAGAAGAACTATGAGAATTTATGCGGCACCGATGGAAGGAATTACCGGTTTTGCATTCCGGCGGCAGCATGCACTGCTTTTCGGGGGCATCGATAAGTATTACATGCCGTTTATTACGGTGAATCAGAATTACAAATTCAAAAACAAGGAGCTGCGGGAGGTGGATCCGGAGAATAACCGGGGACTGACAGCTGTTCCTCAGCTGATGACCAATAAACCGGAGCATTTTCTCTGGGCGGCAGAGCAGCTGACAGAGATGGGATACAGGGAGATCAATCTGAATCTGGGCTGTCCGGCGGCCCAGGAAGTGACCCGGCACCGGGGCGCCGGTCAGCTGTCGGATCCGGATTCGCTGGATCGCTTTCTGGAAGGTATCTTTGAAGGCGTACAGGATCCGGAAAAGGCTCCCGGACTCTCTGAACTGCAGATCTCGGTCAAGACCCGGCTGGGCATGGAGGATCCGGAAGAGTTTGCACATCTGCTGGATATCTACAATCGGTATCCGATCAGTGAACTGACCGTACATCCAAGGGTACGGACCGAGTTTTACCGGGGAAAGGTACATATGGAGACCTTTGCCATGTGTGCAGAGAATTCGAAGAATCCGCTTGTCTATAACGGAGATATCCGTACCGTGGATGACTTTCGGAAAATTGTGGATAACTATCCGAATCTTTCGGGTATTATGCTGGGAAGAGGTCTGCTGGCGGATCCCGCACTGGCAGAAGCATGCAGGGAGAGTTCAGAGGAAAAGACAGGACGATCCGGTATGTATGCATCTCCGGAGGAACTGAAGGTCTTCCATGATGCATTGTATCAGGAGTACTGCGGATATATGAACGGTGAGCAGAGTGCAAGGTTCCACATGCTGGAGCTGTGGGCATTCTGGGGAAGCCGGATCGAAGATTTTGAAAAGCCACTGAAGAAGCTGCGGAAGGCAAAGAATCGTGCCGAGTACCTGACGGCGGTGGACAATGCCATACGGGCAATGCAGTGAGAGACAGAAGGGAAGACGGATTGGCTGCCCCCCTGGCTTACAGAAGAGGGGCTCCATGATGGAGTGAAATGGAGAGAAAAGAGGATGAAATTATATCTGGTACGTCACGGAGAGACCGATCTGAACCGGATCGGCGGAAACTTTCAGGGTCAGATCGAGAAGCCGCTAAATGCGGACGGTGAGAGACAGGCTGCAGAATGCGGGGAAGAATTTCGACAGATGGGAATTACATTTGATCAGGTAATTTCCAGTCCGCAGGGGAGAGCCATGCGGACGGCGGAGCTGGTCTCCGGATGGAAGCAGGCGGACATGTGGACGGATGACCGGATCAAGGAGATGGCATACGGTCCGTTCGAAGGGAAGAATCATGACGAGATGGATCCGTATCAGTTTTATTGTTTTTTGAACGATGCGGAGAATTATATTCCGCCGAAGGGCGGCGAAAGCTACTTTCAGGTGATCCGCCGCTGTGCGGATTTTCTGGAGGATATGAAAAGGAAGAGACCCGGTGAGAATGTACTGGTTTCCTGTCACGGCGGAACGATTCGTGCGATTCTGGTGCATCTGCATGCGGCAGGCATGACACGATTCTGGTCTACCTCTGTCGGAAACTGTGCCTGGTATGAATTGACGCTGCAGGAAGACGGAAACTATGCGATCACCCGATCCAATCCGAAAGCAGAGCAGGACAATCATCCGTAAGAAGGTTCTATTGGTCAGGAGATGAAAATGAAAAATAAAGAACGATTCTGGACAGCACTTCCGACTGTCATTTTAATGACATTTATCTGCTGTTTTTTGTGGGGAAGTGCGTTTCCATGCATCAAGACCGGCTACCGTCTGCTTCGGATCGGAGCAGAAGATACGGCAGAACAGCTTCTGTTTGCAGGCTGCCGCTTTACGCTTGCGGGCATTCTGGTAATTCTCTTTACCTGCATCGAACATAGAAGGCTGATCTATCCCCGGAGGAAGGCACTGCCTTATGTGGGACTGCTGGCTTTTCTGCAGACATGCGGACAATATTTCTTCTTCTATATCGGGCTGGCACATTGTACAGGAGTAAGTTCTGCCATCATTCAGGGGGCAAATACCTTCTTCTGTATTCTGATCGCTGCCCTGCTGTTCCGAACGGAGAAGCTGACCGGGGGAAAGATCCTTGGCTGCCTGATCGGTTTTGCAGGTGTGGTTCTGATCCAGCTTCCTTCCACAGGAAGCGGTTCACTGCAGCTGGCGGCTTCCTGGAACGGAGAAGGATTCATGCTTATAGCCTGTCTGCTGGGGGCCATGGCTTCATCGGCGATCAAGTGGGCAGGAAAAAAAGAAGATACGACGATGCTCTGCGGATACCAGTTCCTTCTGGGCGGTCTGGTTCTCGTGCTGATCGGGCTGATAAGCGGAGGCAGACTGGTGTTCGGCAGTGCGGCATGCTTTGTTCTGCTGCTGTACATGGCATTTATTTCCGCGGTGGCTTACACGCTTTGGAGTGTACTTCTGAAGTATAATCCGGTAAGCCGGATCTCCGTATTCGGCTTTATGAACCCGGTGATCGGCGTTCTGCTGTCTGCCGTGATCCTGGGCGAAGCAAACCAGGCTTTCAGTGTGCGGGGACTGCTTGCACTGGTATTTGTGTCGGCGGGAATAATCGTTGTAAATCGACAGAAGTGATGCTATGATTTACTATGTATGCGTGTCTTTTTTTATCGGAATCAATTGCTGCTGGAGCAATTGAAAACGGGGGTAAAGCAGCGCACCTTCAGAGGCGCTGCAGCAGAAAAGAAAGCGCAGAAATTTACTCTTTTATGGGGAGGAAGAATTCAATGAGCAAAAATTTACAGGTGCTTTTACGTTCGCTGACCTACGAAGTTCTGCAGGGGGCAACGGATCGAGATATTACCGGCGTGGCATACGATTCCAGAAAGGTAGAAGAAGGCTTTTTGTTTGTATGCATGAAGGGCGCTCTGGCGGACGGACACAGATTTGCACAGATGGCTGCCGAGAAGGGAGCTGCGGCGATCCTGGTCGAGGATCCGGTCGAGGTTCCGGAGAACGTAACCGTTATCCGTGTGGAGAATACCCGTTACGGCCTGGCCATGGTTTCTACCGAGTGGTTCGATCATCCGGCAGAGAAGCTGAAAACCATCGGAATCACCGGTACAAAGGGAAAAACAACGACCAGCTATATGGTTCAGTCCATTCTGAACGGTGCCGGTCACAAATGCGGTCTGATCGGAACCATCGAGTGCATTACCGGAAAACGGACGATCAAATCCGAAAATACAACACCTGAATCCTATCTGGTACAGGAGTATTTTGCCGAGATGGTCGAGGCCGGATTTGACTGTGTCGTTATGGAGGTCTCTTCACAGGCATTGATGATGGACCGCGTGGCGGGTATCTTTTTTGACCTGGGTATCTTTACCAATATTGCACCGGATCATATCGGACCGAATGAGCATGCCAGCTTCGAGGAGTATCTGGAATGCAAAAAGCGTCTGCTGAAGCAGTGCCGGATCGGTATCGTAAACCGGGATGACAGAAAATTCGAGGAGATCGTTGAGGGCGCTTCCTGTGAGATCATGGAGACCTACGGTTTCTCTGATCAGGCTACACTTCGTGCACAGCATGAGATGATGCTTTCCAGACCGGGAGCACTTGGCGTCTGCTACAATACAACAGGACTGATGGATATGACCGTTGAGATCAACATTCCGGGAGATTTCTCGGTGTACAACTCACTGGCGGCCATCATCGTATGCTATCATCTGGGGGTTACAACAGAGGATATTACCAAGGCACTTCCCTACGCTAAGGTAAAGGGACGTGTGGAGATGGTAAAAGTCTCCGACAAATTTACATTGATGATCGATTATGCACACAATGCAATGGCACTGGAGAGCCTGCTGAACACACTTCGCGGCTATCATCCGGGCCGGCTGGTCACCCTCTTCGGCTGCGGCGGAGACAGAGATCCGGCCAGACGTTTTGAGATGGGTGAGGTTTCCGGCCGTATGTCCGATCTGACGATCATTACTTCGGACAATCCGAGAAGTGAGGAGCCGGAGGCAATCATCGATGACATTATCACCGGCATCAACCGTACGACCGGCAGATATGTGACGATTCCGGACAGAAGAGAAGCTATTGCATGGGCTATTCATAACGGCGAACCGGGAGACATTATTATTCTTGCCGGAAAAGGCCATGAGGATTATCAGATCATCAAGGGTGTGAAATATCCGATGGATGAACGTGTGATCATTCAGGAGATTCTGGAAGCGGACCGCAAGGCTGCTGAGCAGGCATAAGTACAGGACAGGAAACGGATGGCAGAGATCTATGCAGATGTAATCGTTGACATAACCCAGGCCAGTCTGAACAAGTCCTACCAGTATCTGGTGCCGCAGGAACTGCAGGAAAAGGTCCGTTCCGGAGTGACCGTGCGGATCCCTTTCGGCGGCGGTTCCCGTGTGGCGGAAGGATATGTGCTGACACTGGGAGACAGGCCCAAGATCGATCCGGAAAGGATCAAGCCGATTCTGGAGGTGCTGGAGGACCGGACGGATATTGAGAGCCGTCTGCTGAATCTGGCTCTGTGGATGCACCGCACCTATGGCTCCAGTCTGAACAATGCGCTGAAGACCGTGCTTCCGGTTCGAGTCAAAGAGCGGCAGCAGATGTCCACCGTTTTTTGTCTGGCCGTGCCGGAAGAAAAAGGACGGGAGCTTCTGGAACTGTATCGAAAGCGGAATTACAAGGCCAAGATCCGGTTCATGGAAATGCTTCTGGAAAAGAAGGAACTCTCCTCCGTTTATGTGCATAAGAATCTGAAGATGACCGGCGAAAGCCTGAAGCGGATGATCAAAGAAGGAATCGTCCGTGAGCGTTCCGAGGCATACTGGAGGAATCCCTGGGAGGAGACACCGGTGGAGCGAACCGGCCTTCCGGTTCTTTCTTCGGAGCAGGAAACGGTCTATCAGGGCATCCTCCGGGAGTGGACGGAAGCAAATCGCCCCTGCCTGATCCACGGGGTGACCGGTTCCGGCAAGACCCAGGTATATATGCGGCTGATGGAGGAGGTGCTTCGTCAGGGGAAACAGGTGATCCTGCTGATTCCGGAGATCGCGCTCTCCTGGCAGAACGTAAGCCGTTTCCGCAGCTGTTTCGGTGACAATGTCACGATTCTGAATTCAAAAATGAGCAAGGGTGAACGTTCGGATCAGTTTGAACGGCTGAAACGAGGCGAAGCCGGGATCGTGATCGGTCCCCGTTCCGCTTTGTTCACACCATTTACAAATCTTGGCCTTATTATTGTCGATGAGGAACAGGAAAATTCATACCGCAGCGAAAATGCACCTCGTTATGATGCAAGGGAGGCGGCAATCTACAGAGCAGAAATGGAGAATGCCCATGTGGTATTCGGCTCGGCAACACCCTCTCTGGATCTGTACTATCGCTGTGAACAGGGCGAATGTGTACGCTTTGTTCTGAAGGAGAGATACGGCGGTGCCGTTATGCCGAAGGTTCGGATCACGGATATGCGTGAGGAACTGAAAAACGGCAATCGTTCGATTCTGGGACGGGAACTGCAGGAAGAACTTGCTGCCCGGCTGGAGAGAAAAGAACAGAGTATTCTGTTTCTGAATCGCCGGGGATATTCCGGATTCATATCCTGCCGGTCCTGCGGCGAGGTCATCAAATGTCCCCATTGTGACGTGTCCCTGACCTATCATTCCAACGGCCGTATGGTCTGTCACTACTGCGGATACCAGACGGCGGAGGCAACGAAATGCCCGACCTGCGGCTCACCGTACATCAGCGGTTTCCGTGCGGGAACAGAGAAGGTAACGGCAGAGATCAAGCGGATCTTTCCGGAAGCACGGGTGCTTCGGATGGATGCGGATACCACCAGAAACAAGGATGGATACGAGAAAATCCTGAAAGCATTTTCTTCCGGAGAAGCCGATATTCTGGTCGGAACCCAGATGATCGTAAAGGGACATGATTTTCCGGGGGTAACACTCGTAGGTGTGCTGGCTGCGGATCTGTCGCTCTTTGTCAGCGATTATCGTGCGGCAGAGCGTACGTTTCAGTTACTGGTACAGGCTGTCGGGCGTGCCGGCAGGGGAGACCTGTCGGGAGAGGCCGTGATCCAGACCTATCATCCGGATCATTACTGCATACAGGCAGCTGCGGTGCAGGATTATGAGGCCTTCTATGAGGAAGAAATAACAGCCAGGGAAATGCTGGATTATCCGCCGGCATCCAATCTGCTGGCGATCCGGGGATCCGGACCGGATGAGCAGAAACTGGTATTTGCGATGGAACAGCTGAAGCTGTATCTGGTGCGATGCGGAACCGATTCGACGAGGATCATGGGACCGGCACCGGATGTGATCAGCAAGCTGAAGGACAATTATCAGGAAGTGCTCTATATAAAGGAAACAGACGGCAGACGCATCCGGCAGATGCGGCAGCGCGCCGAGAAATTTATTGAGATAAACAGTGGATTCAGACAGATGTACTTCAGCTATGATCTGAACATATAATAGAATAGTGCGGCAAATGCGAAACGCCGGCATTCTTGAAACGGCTGCTCACATTGCACAATGCCATCGCAGGCACGCTCTCGCTGCCCTCGTCACGCAGCGGTACTAAGCTCTTGCTTCGCTTGGGGCTCGCAATCGCTAAGTGCCGGCGGCCTCAGAGCACCTGCTCCGGTCATTTGTGCAATATTCACAGCCGAATTCAGGTTTTGATTTGGCGTTTCGCATTTGCCGGGGAGAGAAAGGAAAAACTATGGCTTTAAGAGAAATTCGTATTGACGGTGATGAGGTTCTGGGAAAGGTTTGTAAGCCGGTGAAATTGATGACACCGCGTACAAGAACCCTGATCATGGATATGCTGGAGACTATGTACGATGCTTACGGTGTTGGTCTGGCTGCTCCGCAGGTTGGTATTCTGAAGAGAATTGCCGTTATTGATGTGACTGGTGAGGATCCGTATGTATTCATCAATCCGGAGATCATTGAGAGAGAAGGGGAGCAGACCGGTGATGAGGGCTGCCTCAGCATCCCGGGAATGGTCGGTGTGGTTACCCGTCCGATGAAGGTGAAGGTTCGTGCACTGGACATCAATATGGAACCGTTCGAACTGGAAGCAGAAGGTCTGCTGGCAAGAGCCTGCTGCCATGAGTTTGATCATCTGGATGGTATTCTCTATTCCGCACATGCTCAGGGACCGCTTCGCAGTGTTCAGGATATGGAAGAGATCGACGGAGAAATCGAGTTCGGCGAAGAGATCTGATTACAGACGATACGGGAGCAGGCAATACGGAAACAGGCATACGGATGTGGTTCCGGTACGGAAGAGAGGAGACCGAAGATATCTCTGATCCGGAGCCGGGGGTGCAATGCCTGACTTGAAAGAACACGAGGTGACTTGAGAAGATGAAGGTAGTATATATGGGGACACCGGATTTTGCGGTGGGCGCACTGGAAGCAATCATCAAAGCCGGTCATGAAGTATGTGCGGTTATCACACAGCCGGATAAACCGGTTGGACGCAAACAGGAGCTGGTACCGACACCGGTGAAAGCCTGTGCTCAGGAAGCCGGAATTCCGGTTTATCAGCCGCAGAAGCTTCGGAATAATCCGGAGATTCTGGATACGTTAAAAGAACTGGACCCGGAGGTAATCGTTGTTGCTGCTTACGGCAAGATCATTCCTTCCGAGATCCTGCAGCTGCCGAAATACGGATGCCTGAATATTCACGCATCCCTGCTTCCGAAATACCGCGGTGCGGCTCCGATCCAGTGGGCTGTCATTGACGGTGAGGAGAAATCCGGTGTCACCATCATGCAGATGGATGACGGACTGGATACCGGTGATATGCTTGCGGTCAGAGAAGTTGTGCTGACAGCAGAGGAGACGGGCGGAAGCCTGTTTGACCGTCTGGCGGAAGCCGGAGCAGAGCTGATCGTGGAGATTCTTCCGGAACTGGGAAAAGGAACGCTTACAGCTGTTCCGCAGCCGGCCGAAAGTACGACGGCTTATGCCCGGATGATCACTAAGGCTGACGGCCGGATCGACTGGTCCAAAGATGCAGCAGCCATCGAGCGCCTGGTTCGTGGCCTGAATCCATGGCCGAGTGCATTTACGGCATTAAACGGAAAGAGTTTGAAGATCTGGAACAGCTGTGTTGTGGATACAGAGATGTGTTCCGGAACACCGGGTGAGGTCCTGCAGGCATCCGGAGAGGAAATCCGGATCGCCACAGGAAAAGGTGTACTGGCGGTAACCGAGCTGCAGCTGGAAGGCAAGAAGCGGATGAAAGTTTCGGATTTTCTTCGCGGACGGTCCGTGGAAACAGGAACGATTCTTGGCTAAGTAAGAATGTCGGCAGCCGGGAACGGAAAGGATGAAGTTTTATGTATAGATATTATGGATACGGTCTGGACTGGACCTATATTCTGGTTATTATTGCATTGCTCTTTTCGGTGGTCGTGCAGGCCAGAATGAAGAGTACCTTTGCAAAGTATCAGAAGATACACAGCAGCTGCGGATTGACCGGTGCGGAAGCGGCACGCAGGATCCTGGAAAGTGAAGGACTGTACAATGTGCAGATCCGGCCGATTGCCGGTTCCCTGACCGATAACTACAATCCGGCTGACAATACCGTGAATCTGTCAGAGTCTGTATATGGAAGTACCTCGCTTGCGGCGATCGGCGTTGCGGCACATGAGTGCGGACATGCTATTCAGCATGCCAGGGATTATGCACCGCTCAGCGTACGAAGTGCGCTGGTTCCGGCTGCCAATATCGGTTCCCGGGGATCCTGGGTGATCTTTATCATAGGACTGATGATGTCCCGACCGGCAGTGATCAAGATCGGTATCCTGATGTTCTGTGCGGTTCTGGCATTTCAGCTGGTCACTCTTCCGGTGGAGTTCAATGCTTCCCGGCGTGCGCTTGCCAAGCTGGGTCAGACCGGTCTGATGGCAGAAGAGGAGATCGGAGGAACCAGAAGAGTACTGAGAGCTGCTGCAATGACTTATGTGGCTGCGGTGTGCAGTTCCATGATGCACCTTGCACGTATGATTATTTTATCCGGAGGAAGACGACGTGACTGATTCCGTCAATATTCGAGAACTGGTATGTGAGACTCTGCTTGCCGTCCATAAGGAGGGCAGGCAGAGCCATTTAGTTATTAGAGATGTGCTGGAAAAGTACAGCTGGCTGGATCAGAGAGACCGGGCCTTCTATCTCCGGCTCACCGAGGGTACCCTGGAACGGGTGCCGGAACTGGATTACATTATCAACTGCTTTTCCAGTGTAAAAGTAAACAAGATGAAGCCCTTCATCAGGGAAGTGATCCGTATTGCCGTCTATCAGATGAAGTACATGGATTCGGTTCCGGATTCGGCAGCAGTCAATGAAAGCGTCAAGCTGGCTGTTTCCAGAGGATTCCGCGGCCTTCGCGGATTTGTAAACGGTGTACTGCGATCGGTTTCGAGAGGATTGGCGGAGGTGAAATATCCGACCGCTGACCGGCCCTCGGAATATCTGCAGATTCGTTATTCAATGCCGGCGTTTCTGGCGGATAAATGGATCGATGCTTACGGACCGGAGCAGGCGGAGAAGATCTGTGCTGCATTTCTGGAGAAAACACCGGTCACCGTGCGGATCCGTGCGGAAGAAAAGGATACGGTTCTTGCAGAACTGAAAGCAGCCGGTATGGAGATCGAAAAGGCTCCATTGGCACCGGATGCCTGGTATTTGAAAAATACCGGAGATATTACGGCGGTCGATGCTTTCCGAAACGGACAGATCATTATGCAGGATATCAGCTCCCAGCTGGCAGTTCTGGCAGCCGGTATCCGGCCGGGGGATCTGGTCATGGATCTGTGTGCGGCGCCGGGAGGAAAAACCATCTATGCAGCGGATCTGACTGGTCCGGAAGGAAAAGTGATATCCCGTGATCTTTCGTATACAAAGACCGATTACATCAGGGAAAATCTGGAACGCTGCAGATTGACCAATGTTGAGGTGGAAGAATGGGACGGAACGGTTCCGGATGAGAGAAAGACGGACAGCGCTGATGTTGTGATCGCGGATGTTCCCTGTTCCGGCTACGGCGTGATCGGCAGAAAACCGGATATCAAATACAATGCGTCGAAGGAAAAGGAAGAAAGCCTTCAGAATCTGCAGAGGCAGATTCTGACAAATGCGGTTTCTTATGTGAAGCCGGGCGGACATCTGCTGTTTTCCACCTGTACTTTCGGAGAAACAGAAAATGAAAGCACGGCAAAATGGCTTGCTGAAGAGTTTTCTCTTGTATTGGAAGAAGAACGACAGTTCCTTCCCGGCAGTGATCCCTGCGATGGCTTCTATTATGCACGTTTTCTGAAAAGTTCCGAAGCTTAAAGCGTGAATCTTGAGGAGATGTCGAGCAGGGAGTCAGATGGGTAGATGTCAGCTAAAGCTGACCCGAATCCCGCTCCAGGTCTCGCAGAGCCCGAATTGAATTTGACAGGAAAAGAGAGTCTTTCAACAGGATAAAGGAAACGATGAGGAAGAAGAATGGACAATACAGTATTAGATATTAAATCCATGTATCCGGAGGAAATCAAAGCGGTTTTGAAGGAACTGGGAGAGAAACCGTTCCGGGCGGATCAGATCTTTTCCTGGATGCATGAGAAGCTGGCAGATGACTATGCGGACATGACCAATCTGTCCAAGGCACTTCGGGAAAAGCTGGAGAATACCTGTCCGCTGACATCCCTTCGTATGGTCAGGGAAGAAATCTCCAAGGTGGATGGAACGAGAAAGTATTTGTTTGCTCTTCCGGATAATAACGTGATCGAAAGTGTGTGGATGCAGTATAAACATGGAAATTCCGTCTGTATTTCCTCACAGGTCGGCTGTCGGATGGGCTGCCGTTTCTGTGCATCGACACTGGAGGGACTGGTACGTTCTCTGACGGCATCGGAGATGCTGGAGCAGGTCTACCGGATACAGAAGATCACCGGAGAACGGGTCTCCAATATCGTGATCATGGGAAGCGGAGAGCCGATGGAGAATTATGACAATGTGCTCCGCTTTGTAAGGCTGATCAGCTCCGAGAAGGGTTTGCATATCAGTCAGCGGAATATCACAGTCTCCACCTGCGGACTGGTTCCGGAGATCCGGAAACTGGCTGAGGAAGATCTGGCTATCACACTTGCCATTTCTCTTCATGCACCGAATGACGAGAAGCGGAAACAGATGATGCCGGTGGCTAATAAATATTCAATCAGCGAGCTGATCGAAGCCTGCCGCTATTATTTTGAAAAAACGGGAAGAAGACTTACTTTTGAGTATGCACTTGCCAAGGGACAGAATGATTCTCCGGAGGATGCGGCGGAACTTGCCGGTGTTCTGAAGGGGCTGAACTGCCATGTGAATCTGATCCCGATCAATCCCGTAAGGGAGAGAAAATATGCCCGATCCGAACAGGAAGCCGTTCTGGCCTTCAACAAAAGGCTTGAAAAGTACGGAATAAATGGTACTATTAGAAGGGAAATGGGCTCTGATATAAACGGGGCCTGTGGGCAATTACGAAAAAGCTATCTGGACGATAGCCGGGAGAATAAAATATGAAGGTATTTTCTGCAACCGATATTGGTCAGAAAAGACATATGAACCAGGACTTCATTTATGCATCGGAGGGACAAATCGGGAATCTTCCGAATCTCTTCGTTGTTGCTGACGGAATGGGCGGACACAATGCCGGGGATTTTGCTTCCCGCTATGGAGTTTCGGTACTTGCGGAGCACATTCGTCAGGATAAGGATTTTAATCCGGTGAAGATCATGCGGAATGCCATTGAAGCGGCAAACCGTGAGGTTTATATGCAGGCGATCAACGATCCGAATATGGCCGGTATGGGAACGACTATGGTTGTATGCACTGTAGTGGGGGAATATGCATACATTGCGAATGTAGGAGATTCCAGATTGTATCTGGCAGGAGAACATCTTGCCCAGGTTACACAGGATCATTCCCTGATCGCAGAGATGGTTCGTCTGGGTGAATTGACACCGGAAGAGGGACGCAATCATCCGGATAAAAATATCATTACAAGAGCAATCGGTACTTCTGCGGAAGTGCGTATCGATTTTTTTGATGTCAGACTTTCCGAAGGCAATCAGATCCTTATGTGTTCCGATGGCTTGACAAATATGGTGGAAGATGACAGAATCTTCGAATTATTAAGGGGTAAGGAAGAGGATAAATCAAAGGCTCTGATTGATGAAGCGAATGCGAACGGCGGTAAAGACAATATCGCTGTTATTGTTGTTGAAGTCTGAACCTTGGCGAGGTGAGAGTATATGTTAAAAGACGGAGTTATTTTAGGAGAAAGATATGAGATCATGGGCCGGGTCGGTACCGGCGGCATGGCTGATGTATATAAAGCACAGGACAGAAAGCTGAGCCGTCTGGTTGCGGTAAAGGTCATGAAGGCAGAATTTCGCGAGGATACCAGCTTTGTAGCGAAATTCCAGAAGGAAGCACAGGCAGCTGCCAAGCTTTCTCATCCGAATGTTGTAAATGTGTACGATGTAGGAGAGGACAGAGGTCTGTACTACATTGTAATGGAGCTGATCGAGGGAATTACACTGAAGAATTACATTGCCAAGAAGGGCAAACTCAGTGTGAAGGAAGCAACCAGTATTGCCATTCAGGTTTCGCTGGGACTGGAAGCTGCTCACAACCGCGGCATTATTCATAGAGATGTAAAACCGCAGAATATTATCATCTCTACAGATGGTAAAGTGAAGCTTTCTGATTTTGGTATTGCCAAGGCAATCAATTCCAATACGATTACCGCCAATGTAATGGGATCTGTGCATTACAGTTCTCCGGAGCAGGTAAGAGGCGGCTTCTCGGATGCAAAGAGTGATATTTATTCTCTGGGTATTACCATGTATGAGATGGTTACCGGACGTGTTCCTTTTGACGGAGACACAACCGTTGCTATTGCCATCAAGCATCTGCAGGAGGAAATCGTTCCGCCGTCAATCTATACACCGGATCTTCCGTACAGTCTGGAGCAGATCATTCTTCGCTGTACTCAGAAAAACCCGGAGAGACGTTATCTGAATGTCGGTGAACTGATCGATGATCTGAAACGTTCTCTGATCGATCCGCAGGGTAATTTTGTAAATGTGGCTCCGCTGGCTTCCCATCCGAGCGGAGAAGCACAGCAGCCGGTTCGTGAGCAGGAAAATAACCGCCGCTCCGCAGAGCCGCCGGTGCAGCCGCATCGTCCGAGCCGTCAGAATAATCATCCGGCTTATCAGGAGGAAGAGTATCGCAGAAGACGAATGGATTATGACGACGATGATGATGACGATGATGACAGTCCGTCCACACTGGAGAAGGCGATCACCATCGGCGGATTTATCATCGGTGCGATCATTATTATTATTCTGATTCTTGTAATCGGAAACATGGCAGGTATTTTCAATTTCGGTAAGAAGAATACCGAAACTGCGGCAGCTGCAGTATCCACCTCTGTAGAAAAGGAGGAGAATACGGCTGCACAGGGCGAGACAAAGAACCAGGTAGCAGTTCCGAATCTGGTAGGAAAAGACCTGGCAGCAGCTACTTCTACGCTGAACCAGATGGGAATCGGTCTGAAACAGGTCGGTGAAGATGCATCGGATACGGTGCCGGTTGGTATGATCACGCAGCAGAACTATCCGGAAGGTACACTTGTAGATCCGGGTACAACGATCGAAGTACGTGTCAGCAGCGGTTCTTCCAATGTGGATGTACCGACAGGTCTGACAGGAGCTGCACAGGAAGATGCACAGAATTCACTTGTCAGCATGGGACTGACCTTCAATATTCAGCTTGAGTATGATGCGGAAGTTGAGATCGGCCGTGTTATCCGTACCGATCCGGCTGAAGGCACCTCCGTGGCAAAGGGATCTACCGTTACCGTATATGTAAGTAAGGGAAATGATTCCGCAGAGGATCTGCCGACGGTTCCGGAGCTTCTGGGATATGATGCCGATTATGCAAAAGCTGTTCTGGATGAAATGGGAATTGCCTATACCGTCGAGACAGGAAAGAATGAGAACTATTGGGATAACACCATCATTGAGATGTCTCCGGAAGCAAACGAGACCATTATGCCGGGCAGCAGCGTAAAACTTGTAGTAAACAAACTGACAGAGGAAACGACAGAGACTTCAAGTGCAAGCACCGGAAACTATGTCTGCAACAGCCCGCTGTCCAAACCGGACGGCTATAACGGCGGTACGGTTGTTCTGGAGCTTGTCCAGGGAGATATTACAACAACTCTGTACGAAGGAGAAAATCCGTGGGCTAACGGACAGTACACCACACCGATCAAGAGCAGCAGCGGTGAGGAAGGTACCATCAATGTTTATGAGGACGGTACACTGATCGCAAAATACCCGGGTGTCGTTTTCACCGAAGAGTAAATAAATGACAGGAATAATTGTTAAAGGTATTGCCGGATTCTACTATGTGTCGACTGTAGGATCCGGCACTTATGAATGTAAAGCAAAAGGAATTTTCCGCAAAGACAGGAAGAAACCTCTGGTTGGTGACCGGGTGGAGATCGAGATTCTGGATGAGGAGAAGAAAACGGCCAATGTCGTGAAAATTCTTCCGAGATCCAATGAACTGATTCGTCCGGCCGTAGCCAATGTAGATCAGGCGATGGTTTTCTTTGCCTTGCGTAGTCCGGATCCGGAGGGAGCGCTTCTTGACCGATTTCTGATAATGATGGAGCGGCAGAGTGTTCCTGTTTTTGTATGTTTTAACAAAAAAGATCTGGTTGCGGACGGCGAAGCAGAACACTGGCGCAGGATCTATGAGTCCTGCGGCTACGATGTCTGCCTGATCAGCGCAGGAAATGAAGAGGGAACGGAAGAGGTTCGAAAACGGCTGCTTGGTAAGACAACCGTCGTTGCGGGACCTTCGGGAGCAGGAAAATCCACACTCACCAACCTGATGCAGGACGGTGTCCGTATGGAGACCGGTGAACTGAGCAGAAAGCTGAAACGCGGTAAGAATACGACGCGCCATTCGGAATTACTGCAGGTTGCCGATAATACCTATTTCTGTGATACGCCCGGTTTTACATCACTGGATCTGCCGGGAATGGAACCGGAGGATCTGCAGCAGTATTTTCCGGAGTTTGCGCCATATGAAGCGGACTGCAAATTTCAGCATTGTTCCCATATGCATGAGCCGGTCTGCGGTGTGAAGGATGCACTTGCGGAGGGTAAGATCGCAAAAGAGCGGTATGAGAATTACTGTCGGTTCTATGAGGAACTGCAGGAACTGAAGCGAAGAAAATATTGATCGAAAGAGGAAAAAATATGAGTAAGTATTACGAACTGAGTCCTTCTATTCTGTCTGCGGATTTTTCCTGTCTGGGAGAACAGGTACAGGCCATTGAAAAGGCCGGTGCAGGATGGGTGCATATTGACGTTATGGACGGACAGTTTGTTCCGCCTGTGTCCTACGGGGATGTCGTTGTCAGATGCCTGCGTCCGGGGAGCGGACTCTTTTTTGATGTGCATATGATGGTAACAGAGCCGGATCGTTATATCGCAGATTACAAGGCAGCCGGTGCAGATATGTTTACCGTACATGCCGAAGCATGTACGCATCTGGATCGAACACTGCAGGCAATTCGTGAGTCCGGTATGAAAGCCGGTGTAGCTTTGAATCCGGCAACACCGCTCTCCGTACTGGATTATGTGCTGGATAAAGTGGATATGATCCTTCTTATGTCTGTGAATCCGGGATATGGCGGACAGAAGTTTATTCCTTCTACATTGCAGAAACTGCAGGATCTGACGGCTAAGCTGGAGGCGGCAGGGTATGCGGATATTGCCATTGAGGTGGACGGAGGCGTCAATGCATCCACGATCGATGCGGTTCTGGATGCGGGAGCGGACGTGATCGTTGCCGGATCTGCGGTATTTAAAGGTGATATTGAAAAAAACGTGCAGGAACTGCAGGCACATATCAGCAGAAAAGCAAAATAAGACGTACGTATGAATTGGTAGAAACAACAGGGGACGCTGCGGCGTTCCCTGTTTTGGGATACTTGACACGGGATTCGGATGGTTAGCTTGGACCGAGCATAGGAGGATAGAGGGATGAAAACGGTTATATTTACAGGCGGAAGTATAGATAAAGAAACCGTCATTGAGCAGATGGAGAGGATCCGCCCGGATGCGGTCATTGCAGCTGACCATGGACTGGGCTTCTGCGACAGCTGCGGAATTGTCCCGGATTATATTGTCGGTGATTTTGATTCACTGGATCATAGGGTGATCGACCGCTATCGTGCAGAGGGAAAGGTGCCCATTGATACCTTTCAGCCGGAAAAGGATATGACCGATACGGATATTGCTCTGGAGAAAGCAATTGCCATCGGATCGACAGAAGTTTTCTTCTTCGGGGCGACAGGAACACGGCTGGATCATACGATCAGCAATATTTTTAATCTGTATAAATTGTATGACCGGGGCATCCAGGGTTGGATCATTGACCGGTACAATCGGATCAGCATGCCGCTGGGAAATCGAGTTGTTCTGAAAAAGGCAGAAGTCTACGGAGGCAATATTTCGATGTTTCCGCTTCGGGGAGAACTGAGAGGTGTGACGCTTCACGGATTCAAATATCCGCTGACAGATGCGGTGCTTGTACAGGGAGACGGAGGCCTTTCCGTCAGCAATGCAGTTGTTGAAGAGGAGGCGGAAATCATCTGGCAGGCCGGAATTTTGATTCTGATGGAAACCAGGGATTAATCAGAGACGGCGATGATATTAGCGTTGACTAATAGAGGCTTTCTTTCATAAAGTGTTCTTCGTGAGCATATAACAAAAAATGCAGCCTCTGCAGAAGGAACGAATCGGGAGAGATGGGGAATTCCTGATCGCTGCGGAGATAAAATGAGAAGATCCTTCTGCGGATCGAGAAGAGGTAGGTATGATTTCATTTTTGGTAAACAGTATTCTCCTGGGAGTAGGACTGGCGATGGATGCATTTTCGGTTTCCATTGCCAACGGACTGAATGAACCGGGAATGTCACGAAAGAAAAGCTGTGGAATCGCCGGCGTATATGCGGCATTTCAGTTTCTGATGCCCATGACCGGATGGTTCTGCGTACATACGATCGCGGAATACTTTATGGCATTTCAGAAGTTTATTCCATGGATCGCCCTTCTGCTGCTGGCCTATATCGGCGGCAAGATGCTTCTGGAGGGCATCCGGAATATGCGCAGGGGAGCCGAAGAAAATGAAGCAGATACAGAGAGGGACGGCCAGGTTCTTGGAATGAAGCTTTTGCTGGTGCAGGGAATTGCGACATCCATAGATGCGCTTTCCGTTGGCTTTACGATTGCTGACTACAGTCTTCTTTCCGCAGTCGGCAGTTCCTTTATCATCGGAGGCGTGACCTTTCTGATCTGTATGCTGGGACTTCGCTTTGGAAGAAAATTCGGTGAGAAGCTGTCGGATAAAGCAGCGATCGTGGGTGGCCTGATCCTGATCGCCATCGGTATCGAGATCTTTGTTAAGGGTGTTTTCTGATCTGTGAGGTTGCTATGTCTGTATTTTTGATCGTCACAGCCGGTGTGCTGTGGGGCTGCATAGGTATGTTTGTGCGTCCGTTGTCTGCGTTGGGGCTTTCTTCCATGGAGATCGTCATGCTGCGGGCAATGGTAACAGCAGCGTCCATGGGTATATATCTGCTGCTACGGCAGCCGGATGCACTGCGGATACGTGTCCGGGATCTCTGGTGTTTTATCGGAACCGGGATCTGCAGTATTTTGTTTTTTAATTATTGTTATTTTTCCTGCATATCGCTGACATCTCTTTCGGTGGCAGCGATTCTTTTGTATACCGCACCGGCTATGGTTATGGTCCTTTCCTTCTTTCTGTTCGGTGAAAAAATAACAGGGATCCGGATTCTGGCACTTGTCATGACATTTGCCGGCTGCGTTCTTGTAACGGGATTTGGCGGGAGCGGAACAGCGCTGCATGCGGAAGGGATTCTCGCAGGCCTTGGTTCCGGTCTGGGGTATGCCCTATATTCGATCTTCAGCCGCTATGCGCTGGAAAGAGGCTATACCTCGCTGACAATAACTTTCTACACATTTCTGACTGCCGGAATCGGAACACTCGTATTGATTCGGCCAGGGCATCTGTTTGCGGCGGTCGGATCGGATATTTCCATGCTCCTGTTTTCGGTTTTGTTTGGTATTACCTGTACGGTTCTTCCCTATCTTGCATATACCAAAGGGCTGCAGAAAATCGATAACGGCATGGCTTCCATTCTTGCATCGATCGAGCCGGTAACGGCTGCCCTTTTAGGCTTTGTATTCTTTCAGGAGAGGATGACCATGACAGCGGCGCTTGGTACTTTTCTGGTAATTGCTGCGATGGTGCTTTGCGGTGCGGCGCAGAAGGTTGGAAAGAGTAAAATCAGTAAATAAATGCGGGACGGAAGACTGACCGGATCATGGAATCTTTTTGTGAGGCGGAAAATCATATATCTTACAGGAAGATACACAATTCCACAGAATAAAATGTGAAAAACCTGTGTAATGTTCATAAAACCACACAAAAACAAACAAAAACCACATTCTTGTGGTTGACAATACAGGAAAACAGACATATAATGCATAGTGTAAGCAATAAGAAACAAACAAAACCCACATTAGAAACAGATACATACATGAGAAGGCTGCAGAAAAGCGGCAGAGGAGAAGAACATGAATAACATTTTAGGAACAAAATGCATGGACGCGTATATCAGACTTTGCAACAGAGGTGTAGAGCAGGGCTGGCATGAGAGAAACGGCGGAAACCTCACCTATCGTATGACAGAAGAGGATGTGCTGGAGTGCAAAGGCTATTTCAATGCTGTTCCGGGTGAATGGGTAAAGATGAATGTATCCGCAGAGAATCTGGCTAACGAGTACTTCATTGTAACCGGAAGCGGAAAATTCCTGAGCAATGTTTCTCTGGAGCCGCAGAATGCGATCGCCATTGTTGAGATCAACGATGCAGGTGACAGCTATCGTATCGTATGGGGACTGACCGACGGCGGAAAACCGACCTCCGAGTTCCCGACACACTTCATGAATCAGTCCATCCGCAAACGTGTTACCAACGGTGAGAACCGTGTGATCTATCATGCACATACCCCGAACGTAATCGCACTGAGCTCTGTTCTGCCGGTAAGCTCCGAGATCTTTACACGTATGCTTTGGAAGAGTGCTACCGAGTGCTGCGTAGTATTCCCGGGCGGTGTAGGTGTTGTTCCGTGGATGATCCCGGGCGGTTCCGATATCGCACTTGCAACCTGTGCAATGATGGAGAAATATGATGCGGCTGTATGGACCAACCATGGTCTGTTTGTATCCGGACCGGATTTCGATATTGCATTCGGTCTGATGCACACCATCGAGAAAGCTGCTGAGGTTGCTGCAATCGCATTGGCAGCAAGAGGAGGAAAAGCACCGCTGAACGTTATTTCCGATGACAGCCTTCGCCAGATCGGTGAAGCCTTCGGTGTTAAACTGAATGAGGATGTTCTGAACTTCAAATCCGAGGATTGCATGTACTGCTGATTGAATTTGAAATAGATTTTTAACGGGATACCTGTCAGGCGGCTTGGCTGTCTGCCGGGTATCTCTTTTTTGCGCGGACAGCGATGAGAATGCCGTGCCTGCACGAGTATACGAGGAGCACCGCGACAACCTGAGAAACACGCAAAGCGTATTTCTCATAGCTATGCAATGGAGAAACGGAAATATGATCAGTATTCTTTTGGCGAAGAAAATTGCGGAATTTTTTGTATATTTACTGATAGGCTTTGCGCTTGTTAAGTGTGGAATCCTGAAATCGGAAGATTCCGCAGTGATCACGAAGCTCAGTATTTATACAATGACTCCGGCTATTATCATAAAAGCGTTTCAGATCGATGCAACCGGTGAGATCAATAGAGGCCTGATGCTTGCATTCGCGGATGCGGTGCTGATTCATGTCATTTGTATTCTTATCAGCAGTATTTACGGAAAAGTGGCCAATGCTTCCGAGGTAGAGCGTGGATCGGTTATTTATTCCAACGGAGGCAATCTGATTGTTCCGATCGTAGCTGCGGTTCTGGGTGAGGAATGGGTGATTTATTCGGCTGCCTTTATTTCTGTTTTTAACATGTTTATATGGACACAAGGCAGAAGTCTTTTTGTCGGAGATGAAAAAATACCCTGGAAAAAGATCTTGCTGAACGTGAATATTATTGCCACAATGATCGGATTGTGCATGTTTATCTGCCATATTCGGATAACCGGAATTCCGCTTCATGTTCTCTCGGCGTTTTCCGATATGCTTGGACCTGTTTCCATGATTATTGTCGGAATGGTATTGGGAAGTATGAAGGCTTCCAATCTGTTTGAAAATAAAAGAATATGGGGGGTTCTCCTCATGCGCCTGGTTGTCTGTCCGCTCTGCGTGCTGCTGATCATGTGGATGATTCCGACGGCATGGCTTCCCGAAAACGGAAGACAGGTGATGCTGGTATCGTTTTTTGCTGCAATGGCTCCGTGTGCAGCTACGATCAACCAGTTTTCCATTCTGTATAACAAAGATACAAAATATGCCAGTGCGATCAATATTCTATCCACATTGGCATGTATCGTCAGCATGCCGTGCATGCTTTACCTGTTTCAGATAGTAATGATGAAATAAAAAGGAATGATGCTGAAAACGATTCGTACAGCATTTTGTGAATTATTGTATATGCAGGCAAGAGGGGGATGTTTTATCCCCCTCTTGCTGTGTTCAGTGCTTTATTATCTGGAAATGTTTTTTTGGGAAGCTGCTTTTCGGAAATGCAGTACAGCTGCAAGCAGGAACAGCAGACCGCAGACGGTCAGCTGCAGGCACATGGCAGTCCAGACTCCCTGCAGTCCCAGGCGGGGAGCCAGCAAAGCGGCAAGCGGAATGCGGATCAGCCACATAGTGCCCAGATTCAGCATGGTGGAGACCGCTGTTTTGCCCACACCGCGGAATACGCCGGCTGTTACGATCGAGGCAGCAAAGAATGGTTCGGCAAAGGCTTCGATTCGAAGTACCTGTACGCCAAGGTTCTGTATATCACTGTCCGGAGTCAGAATGCCAAGCATCTGCGGTGCAAAGATATAGAGCAGGATTCCTGTACCGGTCATCACCGCCATGCCAAGTCCGATCGTAAGAAAACTGAGCTTTTTTGTTTCTTTTTTTCGTCCGGCACCGGTACTCTGACCGATCAGAGCCGTGGCTGCCGAGGCGATTCCGTAGCCGGGCATATAGCAGACGCCTTCGGCGGTAACAGAGAAGGAGTTTGCTGCAATGGCAACCGTGCCCAGGGGAGCTACGATTCTTGTTGAGGTTACCTGGGCGCCTCCGCTGATCGCATTTTCAATAGCAATCGGCAGGGACAGCCGGACCGCATACTGCAGTTCCTTGGAAAAATTCCCGGGTACGGCACGATGACGAAGGTTGAGGGTATCGGAACGTACCAGAAGAAAATACAGCATCAGGGCCGCACAGATAATTTCTGCAAAGGCAGTGCCAAGGGCTGCACCGGCAACTCCCAGATGAAAGCCGGGAACCGGCAGGTGCAAAGTACCAAGCGAAAGCGTTCTTGCCGGAAAGATCAGCAGGGCATTCAGAAGTACATCCAGTGCACACATGATAATGTTGATCATACTGGGGGTACGCATGTTTCCGCTGCACTGCAGCATACCTCCGGCGGCGTAGTTGACAGCCATGGCAGGCAGTGCCAGTGAGTAAATGCGGAAATACTGCGTGGAGCCGGCCAGCAGATCATCCTGGCCGCCCAGCCAGATCGGGAGGACACCGGCCAGAGAGGCGGACAGCAGTCCCATGAACAGCGAAAATACCAGAACAGACAGAAGCCCGTGGCGCACGACCGCTCTTGCCTCCGCTTCCTGTTTGGCACCGATGCGGTGTGCGATCTGTACAGTAAAACCTGTGCCGAGGGCGCAGGTGATGCCTCCGACCAGCCATGTGGAGGAAGAGACCAGTCCGATGGATGCGGAAGCGGTCTTTCCCAGCTGACCAACCATGGATGCATCGATATACTGCATAACAACAGAAGACAGATGCGCAAAAATAGCAGGGATGCTCAACTGTATGATACAGCGGAGCTGCTGTGCGGTGCTCAATGTTTTTCCTTCTCTAAGCCAGGCCAGATGGTCCTGTGATGCTGATCGTTTCATAATGTCTATGCTCCTAAACGGGAAATACTGTTATTATAACTGTTTCATGCAGGAAAGCAAATCCGCAGTAAGCCGATTACAGGAAAAAACAGCAAAGAAGACCGTTCTGTCCGATGCGGCAGAACGGTCTTCTTTGCTGTTTGGTCTCTTTGTGGTTTTCTGCTTATGCGTATGTCAGCCTTTTACGGCACCTGCGGTCTGTCCGCCGACGATATACTTCTGGCAGACGAGATACAGAATAATTACCGGAAGACAGGTCAGAAGAATGTCGGCACAGATCAGATTCCAGCTCTTCTCATACTGACCGAAGAAGTTGTAGACCGCCAGGGTCATGGGCCACTTCTCCGAAGAATTCAGGAAATACAGCGGCATGACGAATTCGTTCCAGGTATTCAGGAAGCAGAGAACACCGGCGGTTACCATACTGGAACGCATCATCGGCATAACAATGCGGAAAAACAGGCGGAACGGTCCGCATCCGTCAATAACGGCTGCTTCATCCAGCTCAACGGGAACCTTGGATACGAAGCCGTATAACAGGAATACCGTGAACGGCAGCTGCATGGCTGTGTACAGAAGGATGATACCGATCGCTTTGTTGTTCAGGTGTGTAACCTGCATGACTTTCATTAAAGCTACGTAGTTGATCGGGATAACGATTCCCAGAACCATGTACATATAGACAAGTGTCTCTTTTCTGCCTCTGCGTCTGGAGAAGACATAGGCTGCCATGGAGCCGAGGAGGATCGTGATCAGTGTTGCGGATCCGGCATACAGGAAACTGTTCAGGAAACTGCGCAGAAGCTTTCCTTTTTCAACAACGACTGCAAAATTATCGAAGGTCCAGACCTTTGGAAGGGTAAGCGACAGTGTCAGCGCTTCGGAGTCGGGCTTGAAGGCATTTACAACGATCAGTGCCAGCGGAACAAGCATGATGATCGAGATGATCCAGGACAATACATTTTTCAGGAATGTTTTGGTAAACTGTTTTGTTTTATTATTCATTATTCGATCACCTCATCCCTTGTCAGAATCTTAATCATAAAGTATCCAATGACAACCATGAATATAAACATTACGGAACTGATCGTAGTACCAAGTGCATACAGTCCCTGCGAGAACTGTTTGAATACGGCTGTGTACATTACCTCTGTTACATGGCCCGGTCCGCCGTTTGTCAGTGCATATACGATATCAAATACTTTCAGACCGTACAGAACATTGAGGACAATGGTAACCGCAAGGGTCTGGCGAAGCATCGGAAGTGTGATGTGAATAAATTTCTGGAACCCGGTCGCACCATCTACACTTGCTGCTTCATAATATACGGAAGGAATAGCCAGAATTCCTACGATCAGCATTGTCATGATGTATCCGGTTCCGCGCCAGATATCTACAGCCATGACAGAACCGAAGGCGATCTTCGGATCCACCAGCCATTTCTGGGCGAGAGCTCCGAGTCCGACAGAGCGGAGAATGCTGTTCAGGAATCCGTTCTTCGGATTCAGAATAGAACCGAACACAAGGCCGATGATCAGGATGGATAATACAGACGGGAGATACATAACTCCGCGGTGGAAGTTTTTCAGCTTGATGTTGCTGCAGAGTACAACCGCAAAAAGCAGTCCCAGTCCGGTTTTAAATATGGTAGTAACCGCTGTGAATACCAGTGTATTCATAATGTATTTCAGATAATCCTGATCTGCGGAGAATACCTGCTGGAAGTTTTTGAATCCAACGAAATGCAGTTCCTTCGAATAAGCCGACCAGTCAGTGAAGGAATAGCCGATACCAACGATTCCGGGTACTACCGCCAGCAGTGTATAAATAAGCAATGCGCCGGCAGCAAAGTACCAAGGATAAATTTTTGCTTTTTTCACGTCTCCATCTCCTTTTTTATATGACATGTTTGAATATAATGATTTTACATAAAACAGCGGCCTATTTACATGCAGGATTTGTGCTGCTTTTTGTTTATTTTTTACTTTGATAAGAATGGGGTTGTATATGTGACAGTATTTATTAAGGAAAACAGGGATGAGATAGTTAAAAACTGACAAAAAAATCCTAGAAATATACATGTTTATGCGGATGGAGGGATAGTATAATGCAGCTATCAGATTTATAAATGAAAAGACAGGAGGGTTTTTCATGAAAAAGAAAGCAGTTGCAACGTTTTTATGTGGAGTAATGGCATTATCCGTTCTTGCAGGCTGTGGATCTTCTTCTGCACCGGCAGCAGAGACAGCAGATTCCAAAGCAGCAGGCACTTCCGCAGAAGCACCGGCAGCAGAGGCACCGGCAGCTGAGGAAGAGGGAAAAGAGGCAGCGTCCGGCGAGGGCGTAACCATTTCTTTCCTGGCAAGCCAGGACTGGGTATACGATGCTGAGAGAGAGCTTGCGGCTAAGTTTGAGGAAGAAACAGGCATCAAGGTTGATTATCAGATCGTTCCGGCGGATCAGTACTACAATGTTCTGATGACAAAGCTGAACAGCGGTGAGGGCCCGGATATCTTCGGCGGACAGTCCGGAAGCTACGATATTGTTTCTCAGTACAATGTTGAGGAGAATGCGGTAGATCTTTCCAATGAGCCGTGGGTAGAGTATTACAATGAGTTCGCAAAAGAGCAGACATCCACCGGCGGAAAAGTTTACGGCGCAACCTATTTCGATACAACAACTGACTTCTACATGGTTTACAACAAGAAGATCTTCGAAGAGAATGGTGTAGCAGTTCCGACTTCCTTCGCTGAGTTTGAAGACGTTTGCCAGAAACTTCTGGACGCAGGCATCACTCCGATCTATGAGCCGGACAAAGACGGCTGGCATGCAACAATGTGGTTCTGCGAGATCGGCGGAAAATATCAGGACATCGACCCGGATATCGTTGATAAGCTGAACAATAACGAAGTAAAATTCGCAGATGTTCCGATGTTCAAAGAGGCTCTTGAGGATCTGAATGATCTGGCACAGAAGGGATACTTCGGTGACAACTACCTGTCCGATGAATATGCAGACACCGTTGCAAACCTTGCTTCCGGTGAGTATGCAATGTCCTTCGAGAAACCGGGACAGATCGCTGCCATCGCTGCAGCATCTGACGGCAAATATACAGAAGACGATTTCGGTCTCTTCCTTTGCCCGAACCTGGACAACGACGTACTGAATGTACATCCGTGCGGACCGACAAGATTCATCTATTCCGGATCTTCTCATATTGAAGAGGCTAAGAAGTATCTTGCTTACATCACTACAAAAGAGAGTGTTCAGTACATGATCGACAATGAGCCGAAAATCGAGAACCTTCCGTATAATCTGGATCAGACACCGGCTTACAGTGCTACAACCAGAGAGTTTATCGATTCTCAGGCTAAATCAGGTACCGTATTCCAGGATGTTATCAAATACCTCAACCCGCAGTGGATGCAGACCGATCAGGATATCATCTCCATGTTCACCGGTGAGAAGACGGCAGAAGACGTTCTGAAAGCAATCGATGACAGACGTACAGAGCAGGCACAGGCTGCAGGTGATACCGCATGGTAAATCACAGGAGCTGCCTGTAAGACAAAAAAATATGATTTTTCCAGAAACCGCGGCAGAAATGCTGCGGTTTCTTTTCGTTAATATGGTATTATGAATAAGGGTTTGGGATAGATGGTTGTCAGCTATAGCTGACCTGAATCTCGCGCCAGGTCTTACAGAGTTCGACTTGAACCGTAAATTTTTTAACAGGTGAATGGAGCGTTCCGCGGTCTTAAAAAAATAGAACAGGATTTTTACATATGGATCATCTGCGGATCATGGGGAGGGGAAAAGTGAAGAAAGGTTTTTCGCTTTTATGTATGGTCATTATCAGTACGGTCGTTTTGTCCCGTACCGTTTATGGTTTTGAATTGGCAGGAGGAGACGGTTCGTATACAGAACAGCTGCTGCCGGTTCAGCTGTATATACATGAACAGGGATGGGAAACGGCTGTGGATCTCGCAGAGGATATGGATGAGGAGAACAGTGACCGGTATCCGGAGGCAATTATGCTCGTGCAGGACGGACTTTTTTCCAGACCGGATCTTCACTATGGCGTATATGTGCAGGAGGCCGGCTGGCAGGAGATGGTCTCCTGCGGAGAAGTCAGCTGTCCGATTGGAAATAACCGGCATCTGGAGGCTCTGAAAATAGAATTGGGAGAGACTGCCTCAATGCAGTATGATGTGGAATATCGGGTGTATATACGTTCTTTAGGCTGGCTGGACTGGGCCAGAAACGGCGAGGTGACAGGAGCTGCAGGACTGGGAGCTCCGATTCAGAATCTGGAAGTCCGATTATTGAAAAAGGAACTGCTTTCCGGATATTCGATTGAAAGAGATACAGAAGAGGAGCAGGATTCGGAGGAGCGCTGTACAGAAATCACGATTCCCCGTTTGACCGGAAAGACGTACATACGCGGAGATGGATGGGAAGAATATGCAATTGCCGGATTGACTATGGGGGATATTGTCGGAGTAAACGGGATAGAAAGTTTTCTGCTGCAATGGGAACAGAATCCGTCATCACTGAACGGAGAGCTTGAGTATTGTGCCTACTATCGGGATTCGGGCTGGAATTCTGACTGGAACCAGACAGGTGAAATATGCGGAACGGAAGGGAACGGTCGGAACATAGAGGCAGTCCGGATCCGGTTAACGGGAGAATTGGAACGATTCTTTGATATCAATTACCGGGTATATTCTAAAAGGTTTGGATGGCTTGGATGGACTTCAAACGGAGAACCGGCAGGAACCTCCGACGGCGTTTCCTATCTGAGCGGTATGCAGGTTTTTTTATCGGTAAAGGACAGCAGACTGAGGGATTCGGATACTTCTGCATTTAATGTGCAGAGGGATCTGTACTGGAGTGTGGCATCGATACCGGAAACGGAGGAGATCGTCGGCTTTGGTGGATATGAGTTGGGAAGTGTCCGCAGATCCCAGCTGGAGAAGGCGATAGGAGAATTGAAGAACTATAAATGCGGATTTGTTATGATTGATACACAAACCGGAAAAGGCGTTGCCTATCAGGCAGATCAAGAATTTTACAGTGCAAGCAGTATCAAGGGGCATTTTGTTCTGAGTCTGTGTGCAAATAATGCTCAGGCAATAAAAAAGTCGGAAGGAACGATCAAAAGTGTACTGCAGTATTCTTCCAATGAGGGATACGATGGATTGTTCAATACGTACGGAGGGAAGTATTTTGAGCAGTGGCAGTCAGAAGCAGGCGTATCTCTTAAGGAATCGATGAGGGGACATTACGCGATGTATACACCCAGAACCTTCTGCAGATTATGGATCCGCAACTGGGAGTTTTTTGAAGCAGATGAGACCGGAGATCTTGTCGGAAGCTGGATGCAGAAGCCGAATGCATCTGCCATTCATGAAGCTTTGGGAGAAAAATATGTGACGAGATCCAAAGCCGGATGGATCGGAAGCAGCTTTGTGGCGACCTGTGACGGAGGAGTCGTATACAGTGAATCGCCGTACATCATTACGATCATGTCGGATGTACCGGCGAACATGAAGCGTCTGTATCCGATCATTGAGGTTCTTGACAAGATACACGAGGAAATGTGAAGCGGGATATAAGAAGATATAAAATGAAAATGTGAAGTCACAGGAAGAACAGGCGGCTTCTGTTTTCTATATGCAAATATTTCAGATTGAAATAAAGGAGAAATGAGATGCAGACAGAAGCTCTGATACATGCGGCAATACTGGACGGCACGAAGGAGATGCAGCCCCAATATGGAAGAACCGTTCTGATCCGTGACGGAAAAATAGAAAAGATCGGTGAGGACGGAATCGATACGACCGGATATGAGGTGATCGATCTGAGGGGGGCATACCTGATGCCGGGAATGATCAATATGCATGTGCATCTGCCGGCAACCGGAAAACCGCAGAAAAAGCAGAGGGATGTGAAGAAGCTGGTGCAGACGCTGACCCGTTTTCGGTTAACAACAGAGATATCCTACAAGGTATTTCGACCGCTTCTGGAAATGGAATTAATGAGCGGTGTCACCACGATTCGAACCGTAGGAGGTGTTCTTAATTTTGATTCCCGTTACAGGGAGGAAATCAAAAATAATACACTGGTCGGGCCGCGGGTGATCGCATCCAATATGGCAGTATCGGTGCCCGGCGGACATATGGCGGGATCTCTGGCGTATGAGGCGACATCTGCCGCCGAGGCCGCTGCATATGCCGATAAGATTCTGGATTCCGGTGCTGACCTGCTGAAGCTGATGATCACCGGAGGCGTTATGGATGCCGTCAGGCGCGGTGAGCCCGGGGTGCTGCGCATGCCGCCGGAATATGTAAAGGCTGCCTGTGACCGTGCGCACCGGAGAGGAGCAATCGTAGCGGCACATGTAGAAAGTCCGGAAGGAGTAAGGGTGGCTCTGGAGAACGGTGTGGATACGATAGAGCACGGGGCAAAACCGGATGAACGGATCATGCAGCTGTTCAAAGAGAAGAAGGCAAGTGTGATTACGACTATTTCACCGGCACTTCCCTATGCACTGTTCGATCGTTCGATCTCGCATGCGACGGAAGTGCAGCAGTACAACGGAAATATTGTTTTTGAAGGTATTATTGCCTGTGCAAAAGCCTGCCTCGAAGCCGGTGTTCCGGTAGGACTGGGAACCGACGTGGGCTGTCCGTATATCACACATTATGATATGTGGCGGGAACTGTATTACTTCCATAAATACTGCGGTGTGTCCAATGCCTTTGCACTGTACAGTGCAACGCTGGGCAATGCAGAGATTCTGGGACTGGATAGCGAAATCGGAAGCATCGAAGAAGGCAAGATGGCCGATCTGCTTGTCTGCGCAAAGAATCCGCTGGAGGATCTGAAGGTTCTTCGTAGTCCGGAAATGGTATTCGCGGGCGGAGAAAGAATCGATATCAAAGCACTTAAGAAATATCCGCAGGTGGAAGCGGAGCTGGATAAATTTGTAGATTGAAAATCCAGGAAGAAATAGATTTATTGGTTTTGTTCTTCGCATACATAATTGTATAGTTTGTTAAAAAAGGCTTAACATTGCACTATCGCCAGGGTTAAGCCTTTTTTCGAGGCTTTTTTTAAAAGAACATGACCAAAAAAAAGAGAAAAAGTCAAATTAGTAGTAAGGGACTTTTTATGAAGCTGATATACTTCAGCTATGAAGTTGGAATTTGTAAAGTAGTGCCGCACACATGTTATAGAGGTTGAAATGTGGATTATTAATACAAAAATATATAGCGAAGAGCATATCTTCGTGGATGGTGAAATTGAAATTGTCGGCGATAGAATCAGAAATGTAAACTTTACGCCTGGCACACATATGTATGAAGAAACTATCGATGCAAAAGGTGCTTATGCCATACCCGGGCTTATAGACATGCATTTCCATGGGTGCATGGGTGCTGATGTATGTGATGGTACTACGGATGCCTGGAATACGATTGCAGAGTATGAAGCTGGTATTGGTGTTACTGCGATATGTCCTGCAACCATGACTCTTTCTGTGCCTGAATTGGAGAAGATTTTGGAGGTGGGATCCAAATACGCTTCATTAAATCATCCCGGTGCAGATATCGTGGGTATAAACATGGAGGGCCCATTTATCAGTGTTCAAAAAAAAGGCGCACAAAAGGCGGAAGATATTGTGCCATGCAATACCAAAACGGCGGAGAGATTTCTTGAGAAATCGAAAGGCCTTGTTAAAATTATCGGGTTGGCTCCGGAGGAGGGTGATTCTCCGGCCTATATAAAAGCTGTAAAAGACAAAGTGATCGTGTCATTGGCGCATACAAATGCAGAATATGAAATCGCAGTACAGGCCATTGATGCGGGCGCAAGTCATATTGTGCATCTATATAATGCAATGACCCCGATGAATCATAGGAATCCGGGCGTAGTCGGAGCTGCTGCTGATCGTGATGTCACGATTGAGTTAATATGCGACGGGGTGCACATACATCCTGCTATGGTACGAAATACGTTTAAATTATTCGGAGCGGATCGAATCATGCTCATATCAGATAGTATGAGGGCAACCGGATTAGCAGATGGGGTGTATACCCTCGGTGGACAGGATGTACAGGTACAGGGAAAGAACGCAAGATTGACATCCGATGGGGCAATTGCCGGTTCGGTTACTTCATTACCTGAGTGTGTAAGGTGTGCTGTTAAAGAAATGGGAATACCGTTGGAAACTGCTGTCAGATGCGCGACAGAAAATCCGGCAAAAAGGTTAGGCGTTTGGACTGACAGAGGTTCTATCTCAGTTGGAAAAATTGCCGATATATGCTTATGGGATAAGGAACTGAATCTTGTTAACGTTATAAAATCCGGAAAAATGATCGAGGTATAGAGGTGTAAATATGGGTAAGGCACATATCATAGCCGGGATTGATATAGGCGGTACATCCGTGAAGATAGGGCTGTTTGATGAGCAGAAGAAGATGGTTTGTAACTCTGAAATACCAACGAGAAAAGCATTGGGATTTGAAAGCGTTGTAAATGACATTTATAAAGGAATCGACAACCTGTTAATGGATTTAAATCAGACAAGTTATGAGCTTAATGCAATCGGTGTAGGAGTCCCGGGGATCGTTAACGGTGAGGGTATCGTAAATCATGGTGCTAATTTAGGTGCGGATAGAATAGAATTATATAAATTATTGAAAGATAGATTCGGAGACTGCAGTATCAAAATAGCAAATGATGCGAATACAGCAGCTCTGGGAGAGGTTGCATATGGAGCTGCCAAAGGATTCGAAAATGTAATCATGGTTACAGTGGGAACCGGTATAGGCGCAGGGATTATTATAAATGGAAAAATATATGCCGGAAAAATGGGGCTGGCAGGCGAAATTGGCCACATGATAGTAAATGACAATGAGAATAGTCCATGTGGTTGCGGAAGATTTGGCTGTTTGGAGCAATATGCTTCGGCGACGGGAATCACCCGTTTAGCAAAGAAAATGTTCAATGAAACGGTTACGACAAAGGAGATTTTTCAATTAAGTGAGCGGGGAAATGAACTGGCGCAAAATGTGCTCGCAATATCTGCGGACTATTTGGGAAAAGCGTTAGCGAATGCTGCAACGGCGATAGAACCGGAAGCTTTTATCATTGGTGGTGGAGTTGCGAATGCCGGAGAAAGTTATAGAAGAAAAGTGGAACGTGCATATAAAAAATATGCGCTGCTGCAGACAAAACATATCCCGATTTTACTGGCGGAGCTTGGAAATAAAGCCGGAATGTATGGGGCTATGGAGATGAGTGCTGAGGAGGATAGAGATGACAGAAAGCAGAATGACATTGCAATATGATGATCCTGCAAAAATGCAGGCATTTAATCCATATTTACCAAGCTATGAGTATGTTCCGGATGGGGAGCCGCATGTGTTTGGCGACAGGCTTTATGTATTTGGAAGTCATGATTTGTTTAATGGTGATGATTTTTGCCTGGGAGATTATGTCTGCTATTCTGCGCCAATCGATAATCTGGCGGATTGGGAGTTTCATGGAGTAATTTACAGGCGCAGCCAGGATCCCAGAAATAAAAATGGTAAGCAGCATATGTGTGCTCCTGATGTGGTACACGGGGGAGATGGCAGGTATTACCTTTATTATCAGCTTCATATGCTTTCCATTACCAGTGTGGCAGTTTCAGATCATCCGTATGGCCCATATGAATTTTACGGATATGTTCAGCATGAAGATGGTACACCATGGGGAGAAAAGAAAGGAGATGTATTTGCCTTTGATCCGGGTGTGCTTAGAGATGAGGACGACAGTATATATCTTTATGTTGGATTTGGGCCTTTGGGAGGAATGTTCAAAAAGGCTCTTGAAATGAGAGGAAACAATGTTTCGGAGGCAGTCTGCCTGCATCTGGATAAAGATATGAAGACGGTAATAGGGGGTGAATGGCCTGTGGTACCGGCTCATGAGAAGGCAATCGGTACAGAATATGAAGGGCATGCTTTTTTTGAAGCAAGCTCCCCAAGAAAAATAAATGGAAAATACTACCTGGTATACTCATCGGAACTCAGTCATGAGCTATGTTATGCGATCAGTGACAGACCGGATTCGGGATTTAAGTATGGCGGAACGATCGTAAGTATTGGAAACATTGGATATGAAGGGCGTACGGAAGCTGATAATTATACAGGAAACACCCATGGCGGAATGGTAGAAGTAAATGGTCAGTGGTATATCTTTTACCACAGACAGACAAACATGCAGAAATGTGCTCGCCAGGCTTGCGCGGAAAAAATAACAATCCTGCCGGATGGATCAATTCCACAGGTAGAGACTACCAGCTGCGGCCTGAATGATGGGCCTCTGAATGGATTTGGAACTTATGAAGCGAGAATTGCCGCAAGTCTTACATCGAAAGCTGGTACGATCTCATGTGTAAATACACATGAAAAAAATAAGAATCATCAGTATCCGTTTTTTACGCAAAGCGGAGAGGACAGAGAAGACAATCCGGATCAGTATATTGCAAATATGAGAGATGGATCTACGGCGGGATTTCGCTATTTTCAATTTGAGGATCTTCTGGGACTGAATATCACAATACGAAAAAGTACCTATGTAGAAAAGAAACCTGTATTCTCGAGAAAGAAAGCAGAAAATTGTGAAGGAGTGATGGAAGTCCGATTCCGTCGTGAGGGTGAAATCATTGCTCAAATCCCGGTGAGAGCGCTGGATTTGCAGGATAAAGATTGGGTCGAACTTCCGATTGCACAGATTAATGAGCCATATACCGGAGTAAGCGGATTGTATTTTACCTATAAAGGTAAAGGGAGTATTGACTTTAAAGCGTTCAAACTGAAGTGATAAAAATAGTGAAGGCTGCGGAGAAATCCGCGGTCTTCACTATTTTTATAACCATTATATTGTAATAAAGACGAATTCCTCATAAGCCTCTTTTCTGTATTTCAATAAAATGAAGGTAAGAACAGAAAACAGATCGCTGTTGAGGAGGATATGCATGAGGACATTTTATTTACGAAAATTTGATAAACCAATTTTAAGCTCCAAAATCAAAAATGAAAAAGTAACCAACAAAGAGAGGTGGCTGGGATTTTGTATTGGGCCTGCGCTGGTGACCACTTTATATGCAGGAGTCAGCGGCAGCTATTTGAATTCCTTTTACACAGATGTATTGGGATTAAATGCATTAGCCGGCGGAACTTTTTTGGCTCTTTTGCCAATTATTTCAAAGATCCTGGATGCAGTTACAAATATATTAATGGGACAAATTGTTGATAACACAAGATCATCGCAGGGAAAGGCAAGACCGTGGATTCTGCTGGCGGGCCCACTTCTGGCGATCAGTGCAATTTTTCTTTTTTCGGTGCCAAGAAGTAACATGTTGATCACAGCAGTATGGGTAGTCTGCAGCTATAATCTGTTTTTTGCAGTTTCCTATACAATGTACAATCTGAGTAATGTGGCAATGATTCCGCTGTCAACCAGAGATAATAAACAACGAGACAAAATTGCAATGGCTTCATCCATTGGTCTCAACATTATCCCGGGACTCATTTTGGCATTTGTATTTCCGTCATTTTTATTACCGTTGATGGGTGTTGATCAAACTAAATGGATTTTGGTTATGTCAATTCTTGCTGTATTGGCGATTCCTGGTACACTGATCCAATATTACTGCACAAAAGAAAGAGTGACAGAAGAAGTAAAACCAAAAGAAACAGGAAGTGAAAAATCCATATCATTAAAAGCGCAGGTAAAAGGTTGTCTGTCAAGCAGATATTGGGTTCTGATTATGCTTGTATGCATTATTTATCAGCTGTATAACAATTTCTCGGTAACCTCAATGCTGTATTACAGTAACTGGGTACTGGGTTCGTATAATGATGGAAAAACACTGACAATTTTAAATGTAGTCGGGCAGGCGATGCTCGGACCCGGAATTGCTGTCCTCTGGCCTCTTGTAGGAAAAATCGGAAAGCAGAAGGTTTATATCATCGGCAGTGTATTTGCAGTAGCAGGCGGTGTGGTTGGAATGCTCAATGCAAAGAATCTTATGATGGCTCTTGTGGCACTGACAATTCGTTCGATCGGAACGCTGCCAATTACATATCTGACACTTTCAATGGTGGCAGATGCACTTGATCATGTAGAGTGGAAATCAGGATACAGATGTGACGGATTCTCATCTTCCATATACAGCATTATCATTACGTTAAGTGCAGGAATCAGCATGGGAATTTTTAACCTGGGGCTTTCTATGGCAGGTTACATCCCACCGGCGGCAGATGGAAGTTTTGTCGTTCAGACAGAAGCAACACAGAAGTTTTTTATTTCAGGTATGTATGGTTTGCCGGCATTTTGTGCGCTGATTTTGCTTGTGATTTTCTGCTTCTTTAATTTGGAAAGTAAGCTTCCGCAGATCAGAGAAGAACTGGAACTGCGCAGAACTAAAAACTAAGGGGGATTAAAAATGATGAAACATCAATTTTGTGATAACTGGACATTTAGAATGGCAGATGAGAACGATGCAAAGTCTGTTTTGATTCCGCATGACGCTATGCAGGAAAGAGGTCGAAGTGCGGATGCTCCTTCCGGTAGAAGTGAAGCGTTCTTTCTTGGCGGTACTTATTGCTATGAGAAAATGCTGTTTGCTCCGAAGGAATGGAAGAACAAGCGGATCATGCTTGAGTTTGAGGGTGTATATCCTCATGCGAGAGTCCTCTTAAACGGCAAAGAAGTTGGCGGATGTAATTATGGATACTCAACCTTCAGAGTCGATTTGGAAGAACTGAAGATTGAGGAAGAAAACATAATAGAAGTAATTGTTGAGGATGAGAATCATCCGAACTCCAGATGGTATGGTGGTGCAGGAATTTATCGCCCGGTCTGGCTGCTGGAATTTCCGAAGACACATATTGAGCCTGCCGGAGTTAAGATTACAACTCTGTCCACTTCTCCTGCAAAAATCCTGGTGGAGACAGCTTATGTGGGTGAAGGACTGGATGTGGAGAATGAGATTATCTATGATGGTCGGATTGTGGCAAAAGCTATAGGCGCTAAGGTAGAGATGGAGGTTGCAGACGCAAAGCTCTGGTCTGCAGAGACACCGGAATTGTATCAGTGTCATACTACATTAAAGCGAGGCGAAGAAGTTTTAGATGAAGTCACTGCAAACTTTGGTATCAGAAGTATTGAATGGTCTTTGAAGGGACTTTTTGTAAACGGTAATTCTGTTTTATTAAAGGGAGGCTGCATTCATCACGACCATGGAGTGTTGGGTGCAAGAACCTTTGATGTGTCTGAATATCGAAGAATCAAGCGAATGAAGGAATTTGGATTTAATGCGGTTCGTTCTGCTCATAATCCGCTCAGTCGTGCAGCTCTGGAGGCTTGTGACAGGCTCGGAATGTATGTTATGGATGAGGCCTTTGACACCTGGACAAATACAAAGAGTCCATATGACCATGGTGTGGATTTCCTTGAAAATTATGAGGAAGACATCAGGAATATGGTTGATCATGATTATAATCATCCAAGCGTTATTATGTATTCGATCGGTAATGAAGTGACAGAGCCTGCGAAGCCGGAAGGTGTTGAGATTGGAAAAAAAATTATCGCAGAGGTAAAAAAATACGATAGAACACGACCGGTAACTGCGGGAATCAACCTGACGCTTATGTTTCTTGCAACCTTAAAAAACAATCCTATCGATGGCGGTGGCGATGCGCAAAAGCGAAAGACTGAAAAAATGGATAGCACCGCATACAACAAGATGGTCATGAAAAATGGCAAAAGCATGACAAAAGCCGCAGGAACCAGCTTTGTAGCGTCAAAGTCTGAGCCTATCCTAAAGGAATTGGATATCTGTGGATATAACTATGCAGCAAGCAGATATAAAAAGGATAAAAATAAAAAGATTATAGTGGGTAGTGAAACCTATTGCTATGAACTGGGAAAAGTATGGCCAATGGTAGAAAAGTATCCGCATGTAATCGGCGATTTTATGTGGACGGCATGGGACTATATTGGCGAAGTAGGAATCGGATCCTGGTCTTATGCTGAGGGTGAAGATGCTTTTGCAAAAGAATATCCATGGCTGCTTGCGGACACCGGTGCATTTGATATTCTGGGAAATGATAATGCAGAGGCAGGTCTTGCTGCCGCTGTCTGGGGAGCAAGAAAGACTCCTTATATCGCAGTTACTCCGGCAAATCATCCCGGAGTTGTCCCTGTTCAGGCAATGTGGAGAGGAAGCAATGCCATTCCATACTGGTCCTGGTCCGGATGTGACGGAAACCCGGTGGATGTAGAAATCTATTCTGCAGCGCCACAGGTGGAGGTGATGATCAATGGAAAATCGCTTGGCAAGAAAAAAACCAGAGATTATAAGGCAACCTATAAGACGACATATGAAGCCGGCGAAGTAAAAGCAGTAGCATATTTCAAGGACGGATCAGTTGAAGAATCGGTGCTTACATCTGCACATGGAAAGCCGGCAGTTCAGGTTACCAGAGAAAATCATACAGAAGCAAATGGTATCGTTTATCTGGATATAGATCTGGTCGGTGAAAATGGAATGATCGAATGCAACCGGGATTGTGTACTTAATATCTCGGTTGAAGGCGGAGAGCTTTTAGGATTTGGATCGGCAAATCCTAAGACTGAGGAGAGTTTCCTGAGTGGCAGCTACAAAACATACTATGGCAGAGCATTAGCAGTCATTCGGGTGAATGCAGGGGATTGTAAAGTAACGGTAACCGGAGAAACGGTAGATGCAGTTACTCTGGTTGTCGAGAGCTGAATTTGAACAGGTATAGTTGCCGGTGGGCGAAACGGAGGTGATGGTCATGAAAAAGATTAGAACTGTTTTAGGAGATATAGCACCGGAAGAATTAGGTTTTACATCGATGCATGAGCATACGATTGCAAAACAGATGCAGTCGGGACTCGTTATGATGAAAAATCTTCCTACATTGATGAAAGCAGGAGAGGCGTATCAAAATGGGGAAGATGTGAAGGCTGAGACACAACGTAGAATTGAGCTTGGAATCAATGATTTTCCGAAAATGACCTTTGAAGGATCGCAGGGAGCAAGTAAACTTTTTAAGAAAAATCCGGCACGCAAGCTAAATGACATAGAGTATTTTACAAATGAGCTGCTGGCTTTTAAAAATGCAGGCGGAAATGCTCTGCTTGATTGTTCGCCTTTTGCGAGAGTTTCTTCGGATCAATATCAGGAATTGTCAAAAAAATCAGGGATTCATTTGTTGACCTGCAGCGGGTTTTATGTAAAAGCCGGAATCCCAAAGAAATACCGGAAAGGTGGTATTCTGACAATGCGGCATATGGTAGAGTATGAACTTGAGCATGGCGATGGAAAATCATCCGCACGTCCGGGATTTTTAAAGTGTGCATTCGGAACATTAGAAAACGGAATGCTGGCTGAAAGCGAGAAAAATGCGCTGATTACATGTGCTTCTGTTGCAGAGGAAAGAGGTATGGCCATTGAAATTCACCTGGCATTTCCGCTCAGGCAGCAGCATGTGCTTGAGGCGGCGGATATTCTAATAAACAGTGTCGGTATTTCATCGGAGAAGGTTGTTTTTTGTCACCTGGACAGCATCAGTCTTGGCGCCGGAAATCCGGTGGCTAAAATTAACGAATATGGTTATGATGCGACTCTTGCGTTAAAACTGGTGGATAAGGGATTTAATGTCAGCTTTGATGCCTGGGGAAATGCCATGGGGGATCGCAGTATGACCGATTACCTTGATGATACAAGATATGTATTCCTGAAAGAAATGATATCTCAAGGATATGCAGAACATATCGTGTTGGGCCATGACCTCCTGAGCAAGGCGGCCGGGGTGCAAAACGGTGGCTGCGGCTACACGAGATTTCCGAATTATTTGCGGGAACATTTGCCGGCAGATGGCTTGAACGTGGAACTTCTGGATGTTATGGCTGTCAAAAATCCGGCCAGAATCTTAGCCTTTTAATATGCTGATAATTTGATTGGGATTTGCACGTATACTTGTGACTTAGGCCATGTGAGGTTCAGTTATAGAGTGAATTTAAATGAAAAAGGACTAATTTTCGAGAAGTCGGAAATTGGTCCTTTGTTAGTATAAAAGTATCATATTTAACGGAATGAATAAGAAAGGGAATAAGATGAAAAAAATAATCAAAAGAATTTTTGTTACTGTTTTGGCAGTGCTTTTAGTTGCTGTTATTTTTGTGGGTACCTATGCTTATAAAGGATATAAAGGGCATGGTGCAGGTTGCAACATAGTCAAGTAAATGGACACGATTTTTAAATATATTTTTCAGGAAAGA
>JAUNAK010000015.1 GCA_030527665.1 Eubacteriales bacterium | reverse complement strand
TCTTTGCACTAACTCACGACTTAAGTCACGAGTATGCGTGCAAATTCCTAATCAAATACATCCGTAATTCCCCGAGTCGCAATATAGACACCGGATTTGACGGAATTGCTGTAACCGGAATTGAAGATGAGATCAAATTGTTCATCTTCAATGGCAGGATCCCCGGATGATCCTCCGTGAAAGACGATATACAACGGATAACCATTTGCATCCGGACTTCCTATTACTTTCATCTGCAGTTTCATCGTTGATGAACCGATGGTGATTTTACCGTTTTGAAGCTCGTTTTCCCGTGATTGAATAGAAGACAGATAGTCTCTGAAGATCTCTTCTTCTGCATTCTTCAGTGCAGCTTCCGTTGCATAATCATTCGCGATATCTGCAGCCGCGACAGTGACTGCAGGTGCTTTAGCAAGGGCCATGCAGGGATTACTGCAGACAAGCGTACATGCGGCTGCCGTAATTGCGGCTGTATGGATTATTTTTTTGATTCTCATTATATCCTCCCACTTCTGTCAGCACTGTTGTTCATGAATAGTATACTACAGTTTGCTATGTTCCGATTCCTTAAACTCCTCATCTGAAAGAATTACTTCTGAGGTCCTCTGCGTTATCTGCCAGACCGATTGGCAGGCAAAGATGAAAAAAGCAGAGGACTCTTCCTGCCTTCAGCATTTTGAATCCTCTGCTTTCATTTTGCATTCACTTTTTATTCCGGCGACTGCCTTTATTTTCACACTGCATGTATTCTTCTCACTGCATGCATATTTTATTACACTGCATTTTCCTCTACAGATTCGTATACCCCATCAGCGATTCGTCTACGGCCTTTGCTGCGGCTCTGCCTTCGGCAATGGCCCAAACGACCAATGACTGTCCCCGGTGCATATCTCCTGCGGTAAACACACGATCCACGGAGCTTGCGTATGCTCCCGGTTCGGTCGCCACATTGGTTCGGCCGTCCCGATCCACACCGAAATCTGCTGTCACGTATTCTTCGCTTCCCAAAAAGCCGGCAGCGATCAGTACAAGATCGGCAGGCAGTTCCTTTTCGGTTCCCGGTATCGGATCCATACGCATACGCCCGGTCTCCTTGTCTTTTACCGACTGCAGCTGCACGGTTTTGACACCGGTGAGCATGCCCTGCTCATTCTTCAGATATTCGGTTACCGTTGTACAGAAGATACGCGGATCATGTCCGAAGCATTCGATGGCTTCCTCCTGGCCGTAATCTGTCTTCAGCACCCGCGGCCACTCCGGCCACGGATTGTTTTCCGCACGAAGGGCCGGTGCCGGCGGCATCATCTCGATCTGTCTGACTCCGGCTGCCCCCAGACGGATGGCTGTTCCGACACAGTCATTGCCGGTATCTCCGCCGCCGATCACGATCACCTGTTTGTTCTTCAGGCTGCCGAAGGAAAAATCCTCCGCTTTGATTACTGCCTCGGAATCGTAGCTTTCGTCCATCAGCTTTCTGCTGACCTCCTTCAGGAAATCCACAGCAAAATAGATGCCTTTGGCATCTCTTCCCGAAACATCGATGTTTCTCGGATTCGATGCACCGCAGCACAGAACCACACGGTCAAAGGAATCCAGGATCTCCTGTGCGGAGATATCCTTACCCACATCTGTATTGCAGCGGAACTGTACACCGGCCTTCTCCATAAGGCTGACACGGCGGT
This sequence comes from Eubacteriales bacterium, assembly GCA_030527665.1. GTDB lineage: Bacteria > Bacillota > Clostridia > Lachnospirales > Lachnospiraceae > Bilifractor. The sequence continues at coordinate 42,202 of JAUNAK010000015.1, read as the reverse complement.
CGATCGACCGTTTATCCAGTTTCATATTCGGAATGCCGTAGCGGAGCAGTCCGCCCGGACGATCACTTCTCTCAAATACAGTCACCTGATGTCCTCTCCGGTTCAGCAGCTGTGCGGCAGCCAGTCCGGAAGGACCGCTGCCGATGACTGCCACTGTTTTTCCTGTACGCACTGCCGGACGTTCCTCGGTTACCAGATCATGGGCAAATGCGTAATCGATGATCGCACGTTCGTTGTCTTTGGTTGCTACCGCCTCCCCGTCAAAGCTGCAGGTACAGGCTGCCTCACAGAGTGCCGGACAGACTCTGGATGTAAACTCCGGGAAGCTGTGGGTCTTTGTCAGACGCACATAGGCCTGTTCCCAGTTGCCGTGATATACCAGCTCATTGGTTTCCGGCACCAGATTATGCAGCGGACAGCCGGAGAACATTCCGGCGATCTTCTCTCCTGCCTGACAGAAGGGAACACCGCAGGCCATACATCTGGCCCCCTGCAGCTGCTGCTCTTCCAGCGGCAGCCCGCTGTGAAATTCCATAAAACTCTTAATCCTGTTCTGCGGAGCCGTACAGAAGGTCTCTTTTCTCTCGTATTCTAAAAATCCGGTTGGTTTTCCCATGGTATTTTCTCCTTTACTCCCCTTTGCGAATACTTGCATAGAATGCTTCGATCTGCGCTTCCTGCATGCCCATTCCGCGTTCGATAAAGTCTTCTGTCAGCTGTACCATTTTTTTGTAATCGGTCGGGATGATCTTCTTGAATTTCGGAAGATATCCCTCGTAATCTGCAAGGATCTCTTTGGCTTTTTCCGAACCGGTATAAGCCGCATGCTTCTCCAGCAGTGTCTTCAGTTCCGCAATATCCGCTTTATGTTCCACACGCTCCATAAGAACCATCTCTTTATTCAGGTTGCGATAGAGTCTGTTTTTCTCATCCAGCACATAGGCAATTCCGCCGCTCATGCCGGCAGCAAAGTTTTTGCCTACACTGCCGATAACAACGGCTACGCCTCCTGTCATATATTCACAGCCGTGTTCGCCGACACCTTCTACGACACATTTTGCACCGGAGTTTCGGACGCAGAAACGTTCACCGGCCATACCTGCCACATAGGCTTCACCGGAGGTCGCACCGTACAGAGCCACATTTCCGATAATAATGTTGTTCTCTGCATCATAAGCGGCATTTTCCGGTGCCTTTACGATGAGTTTTCCACCTGACAGTCCTTTTCCGAAGTAGTCATTGCTGTCACCGGTCAGCTCCAGCGTAAGCCCGGATGGAATGAAGGAACCAAAGCTCTGTCCGCCGGATCCGCTGCAGGCAATCGTGATCGTATCTTCCGGAAGTCCTTCGTGATGCTGTTCAGTTATCTCCGAGCCGATCAGTGTACCGAACGTTCTGTCAATATTGGTCACATCGGTATGGAGGGTGATCGGTTTGCCGTTTTTGATGGAGGAACGAAGTTTCCGGTTATTCTCCAGCAGCTGTGCATCCTTTGTTTTCTCCAGCATAAAATCGTAGCGGCAGTCCGGATCGAAGGTGCAGTTATCGGCACCCGCCGAAAGGATCCTGTCCAGAACGATCTTCTCCTCATTCTCATCCAGATCCGCTCTCTTCTTCAGAAGATCGGTACGTCCTACCAGTTCTTCCACGCTTCTGACGCCAAGACGTGCCATGTATTCACGCAGTTCTTCCGCAATAAAGAGCATGAAGTTTTCCACATACTCCGGCTTGCCGATGAATTTTCTGCGCAGTTCCGGATTCTGTGTTGCCACGCCCATCGGGCAGGTATCCAGGTTGCAGACACGCATCATGACACAGCCCAGCGTTACAAGCGGAGCTGTTGCAAAACCGAATTCCTCTGCTCCGAGAATGGCGGCAATTGCCACATCTCTTCCGCTCATCAGCTTTCCGTCTGCCTCAATAACGACCCGTCTGCGCAGCCCGTTCTGAATCAGGGTCTGATGGGTTTCCGCTACGCCAAGCTCCCAGGGAAGTCCCGCATTATGGATCGAGCTTAATGGAGCAGCTCCGGTTCCGCCGTCGTAACCGGAGATCAGAACGACCTCGGCTCCTGCCTTTGCAACTCCGGCTGCAATCGTTCCAACGCCTGCTTCCGAAACAAGTTTTACGGAAATTCTTGCCTTTTTATTTGCATTTTTCAGATCATAGATCAGCTGTGCAAGATCCTCGATGGAATAGATATCGTGATGCGGCGGAGGTGAGATCAGACTCACACCCGGTGTGGAATGTCTGGTCTTTGCGATCCAGGGATAGACTTTTGCTCCCGGCAGATGTCCGCCTTCGCCCGGCTTTGCCCCCTGCGCCATCTTGATCTGGATCTCTTTTGCACTGCAGAGATAACGGCTGGTAACACCAAAGCGGCCGCTGGCCACCTGCTTGATTGCGGAACTTCTGTCATTAACGGTTCCTGCGCTCTCCAGACGTTCATCACTCTCGCCGCCCTCCCCGCTGTTGGATTTACCCTGCAGGTGATTCATGGCGATTGCCAGTGCTTCGTGTGCCTCTTCTGAAATCGAACCATAGGACATGGCACCGGTTTTAAAACGCTTTACAATCTCCGATGCCGGTTCCACTTCCTCGATCGGAATACCGGATGCCGGATAGACCAGTTCCATCAGACTGCGGATATAGCCGGTCTCCTCCTTATCCACCATGGATGTATACTGTTTGAATTTACTGTAATCACCGGTTCTTGTCGCCAGCTGCAGCATATGTATGGTCTGCGGATCGTAACGATGCGCCTCTCCCTGAGCTCTTCTCTTATGCCGTCCAACCGAATCCAGTGACAGATCGGTTGTCAGACCAAGCGGATCAAATGCGCGGGAATGCTGTTTTTCCGTATGAGCGGCAATATCCTCCAGTGTAAGACCGCCGATGCGGGATACTGTTCCTGTGAAATACGTATTAATAACCTTCTCAGAGATTCCGATTGCCTCAAAGATACGGCTTCCCTGGTAGGACTGAATCGTGGAGATTCCCATCTTGGAAGCAATCTTTACAATTCCGTTGATGATCGCCAGATCGTAATCTGCCGTGGCTGCATAATAATCCTTATTCAGTGTTCCTTCGTTGATCAGTTTCCGGATGGATGCATGTGCCAGATAGGGATTCACCGCACAGGCACCGTACCCGAGAAGTGCCGCAAAATCATGTACGCAGCGCGGTTCTGCGGATTCCAGAATCAGCGACATGGCCATGCATTTTTTGGTTGCAACCAGGTGATTGTGTACAGCAGCCACACCCAGCAGTGACGGAATTGCCATGTGATTTTCATCCACGCCCCGATCCGAAAGGATCAGAATATTGGCCCCATCCTTATAGGCACGATCCACATTTACAAACAGATGGTCGATGGCTCTCTGCAGCGGCGTACTCTTATAATAGCAGAGGGACACCGTTTTTACCCGAAGCCCCGGTTTATCCAGATTGGCGATCTTCAGCAGATCCAGATCGGAAAGGATCGGATTGCGTATTTTCAGTACCTGACAGTTCTCCGGTTTCTCTTCCAGCAGATCACCGTTTTTGCCAACATACACCGTCGTTGCGGTTACGATTTTCTCACGTACCGCATCGATCGGCGGGTTGGTGACCTGCGCAAACAGCTGCTTGAAATAACGGGAAAGCGGCTGGTTCTGTTTGGACAGAACGGCGATCGGCGTATCCACACCCATGGATCCGATCATTTCCGTTCCCTTCAATGCCATCTGACAGATCTCATCATGATAATCTTCATAGGTGTAGCCGAACGCTTTCAGAAGTTTCGAGAGTTCTTCCTTTTCATACGCAGGCACCTTTTGGTTCGGGATCTTCAGATCCTTCAGGCTGATCAGATTGCTGTCCAGCCATTCTCCATATGGCTCCCTGTTGGCATAGATATCCTTTAATTCCGGATCCAGTACAATAGCCCCCTTCGTGGTATCCACCAGCAGCATTTTTCCCGGATGCAGACGTTCCTTTTTCAGAATGTGACTCTCATCCAGCGGAAGCACACCAACTTCCGAGGACAGGATGAATCTTCCGTCATCCATCACATAATAGCGGGACGGACGCAGACCGTTGCGGTCCAGGATCGCTCCCAGCACATCACCGTCCGAAAACAGGATCGAAGCCGGGCCGTCCCAGGGCTCCATCATGGTCGCATAATACTGATAGAAATCCCTCTCCTCCTGGGTGATGGTATCGTTATGCTCCCAGGGTTCCGGTATCAGGATCATTGCAGCAAGCGCCGGATCCATACCGCCCATGATCATAAATTCCAGTGCATTATCCAGCATGGCGGAATCCGATCCTTCCTGTGAAATGATCGGAAGCACCTTGGTCAGTTCCTCATCGGTAAACCTGCCGGAATGCATGGTTTCTTCACGGGCAAGCATCTTATCCACATTTCCCCGGATCGTATTGATCTCACCGTTATGAACAACAAAGCGGTTCGGATGGGCACGCAGCCAGCTGGGATTGGTATTGGTGGAAAAACGGGAATGCACCATGGCGATGGCGGAAGTATAGTCCTCATCCTGCAGATCACGGAAAAATGTCCGCAGCTGTCCTACCAGAAACATGCCTTTATACACGATCGTCCGGCAGGATAAGGACGGCACATAGGTATTCTCATTGCTCTGCTCAAACACACGGCGAACCACATACAGCCTGCGGTCAAATTCCAGATCATCCTCCATGCCGGAAGGACGGCGGATAAATGCCTGACAGATCTCCGGACAGCTCTCCAGTGCCTTGTTTCCCAACACCTTTTCTACAGTCGGAACCTTTCTCCATCCGAGGAATTCCAGATTTTCTTTGGCTACAATGACCTCGAACATCTTTTTTGCCTGTCTGCACAGCAGTTCATTCTGCGGAAGAAAAAACATACCGACACCGTAAGAGCGTTCTTCGCCCAGTTCAATGCCCAGTTCCGCACATTTTTTTACGAGAAAGGCATGCGGGATCTGTGTCAGAATACCGACACCGTCTCCGGTCTCCCCCTCTGCGTCCTTACCTGCACGGTGCTCCAGATTTTCGACGATCTTCAGCGCATCATCTACGATCTGTCGGCTCTTCTGTCCGTATATATTTACAATGGCTCCGATACCGCAGTTATCGTGTTCAAAGCCTGCTTCGTATAAGGTCTGCTGACCCGGATTCTCTGTTCTGTTTTCCTGGTTCATACCTCTTCTCCTTTGTATTGCAATGCACTTCTGATCAATCCTGCAAAAAGCGGATGGGCGGCATCCGGTCTGGACTTAAACTCCGGATGTGCCTGTGTTGCCACATAATAGGGATGATCTTTCAATTCGATCATCTCTACGATCCGGCCGTCCGGAGACATGCCTGAAAGTACCATTCTGTTCTGCAGCAGGATATCCCGATAGTCATTGTTTACTTCATACCGATGGCGATGTCTCTCCCTGATCTCCCGGCTTCCGTATACGGAAGCTGCTACGCTGCCTTCCTGCAGCACACAGGGATATGCTCCCAGACGAAGGGTTCCGCCGATATCCTCGATTCCCTCCTGCCCCGGCAGCAGATTGATTACCGGATCCGGTGTATCCGGGTCCAGCTCGATACTTGCCGCACCGGTCAGTCCGCATACATCTCTGGCGAATTCCACAATAGCCAGCTGCATGCCCAGACAGATTCCCAGATACGGAATTTTCTGTTCTCTGGCGTATTTTGCCGCCAGGATCTTTCCTTCGGTGCCTCTCTGTCCAAAACCGCCGGGAACCAGAATTCCCTGCACATCTCCAAGGATCCGGCTCACGTTTTCCTCCGAAACTTCCTCGGCATCCACCCACCGGATATCCACTTCTGTCTTATTGGCGATTCCACCGTGTTTCAAAGCTTCTGCTACGCTGAGATACGCATCATGCAGAGCAACATATTTTCCGACAATGGCAATCGTTACCTTGTGCAGCGGATGATGAAAATCCTCTACCATCTGTTTCCACCCGGTAAGATCCGGTTCCGGACAGGGCAGATCCAGACAGCCGAGCACCGCCTGTGCGATCTTCTCCTCCTCCAGCATCAGCGGAACTTCATACAGAGACTGTGCATCCAGATTCTGCAGCACATGTTCCTTGGGAACATTGCAGAACAGGGCGATCTTGGCCCGCATGGCATCGTCCACCGGATAGTCGGAACGGCACACAAGAATATCCGGCCAGATTCCCATACTCTGCAGACTCTTGACACTCATCTGGGTCGGCTTGGTCTTCATCTCTCCGGAAGCCTTCAGATATGGGATCAGTGTTACTTCGATCATGATCGCATTTTTTCTTCCGACCTCTGCCTGGAACTGCCGGATCGCCTCCAGAAACGGCTGACTTTCAATGTCACCGACGGTACCGCCGATCTCAATGATGGAGATCGTCTCTTCCTTCTCATCCTTTGCTCTGTAAAAACGGCTCTTGATCTCATTGGTAATATGCGGAATGACCTGTACCGTTCCGCCGCCGTAATCCCCGTGTCTCTCCTTCTGCAGCACCGACCAGTAGATCTTGCCGGTAGTGACATTGGAATTATGATCCAGACTTTCATTGATAAACCGCTCATAATGTCCCAGATCCAGATCGGTCTCTGTACCGTCATCGGTAACAAAAACCTCTCCATGCTGGATCGGGTTCATCGTTCCCGGATCCACATTGATATAGGGATCGAATTTCTGCATCGTCACATGATAGCCGCGTGCTTTCAGCAATCGTCCCAGCGATGCTGCTGTTATTCCTTTTCCCAGACCGGATACAACACCGCCGGTCACAAATACGTACTTAACCATTGTTCTCTCCTTTTATAAACCGCTGGCGCCGTAGTTGGACAATACTCGTGCGGACGGATCATTTACATCACAGCCCTCCCAGGACTTGTTCGGCATCCAGAAATCAACGACCATCTCTGCCTGTCCCGGATAATATTTTTCAAAAATATCTCTGTACAGCAGAGATTCCTTTGTAAACGGAATTGCGAAATCATATTTTTCACATCCTTTTTCGAAGGCTTCCTGTGTATACTGTTCTTCCGCATATGCCTTCAGATGATCCACCATGGAATGACCGACTGCATCGGAGAAAGCAGCTTTCTCACGCATCAGAATGCTGTACGGCAGGTAATCGCCTTCGAATGCATGACGCAGCAGATACTTGCCTTTTCCGTAGGTGTTCATCTTCATCGCCGGATCGATCTGCATGACATAGGATGCGAAATCCAGATCGCCGAACGGAACTCTTGCCTCCATTGAGTTGGAAGAAATGCAGCGGTCGGCACGAAGCACATCGTACATGTACAGCTCCCGGATCCGCTTTGCAGCTTCCTCCTGAAAGCTTTCCGCATCCGGTGCAAAATCCGTGTATTTATATCCAAACAGCTCATCAGAGATCTCACCGGTCATCAGAACACGGACATCTGTCTTCTCATGGATGGCCTTGCAGATCAGATACATACCGATGCTGGCACGGATCGTTGTGATATCATAGGTTCCCAGAACAGAAATAACTTCCGGAAGCGCTGCGATTACGTCTTCCTTCGTGATAATGATCTCGGTATGATCGCTGTGAATGTAGTCTGCCACTTCCTTTGCGTATTTCAGGTCAATGGCATCGGTACTCATGCCGATGGCGAACGTGCGGATCGGCTTTTTCAGAAGCTTTGCAGAAACGGCACAGACCAGGGAACTGTCCAGACCGCCGCTCAGAAGAAATCCCAGCGGTGCATCGGCATCCAGACGTTTCTCGATACCTGTTACAAGCTTGTCATGGATCCGGCTGCAGGCAGTTTCCAGATCATCACTGATCACGGAATCAACCGCTGTCAGATCCCGGTAGCAGACGAATTCGCCGTCAGCATAATAATGTCCCGGCGGGAACGGCATGATACGCTCAACTGCACCAACCAGGTTTTTTGCCTCGCTGGCAAACACAATTTCTCCTGCTTTTGTATATCCGTAGAACAGCGGACGGATGCCGATCGGATCTCTGGCGGCAATCAGCTGCTCTTTTGCACTGTCATAAATGATGCAGGCATATTCCGCATCCAGTTTTGCAAACATCTCTACGCCGTATTTCTCATACATCGGCAGTAGGATCTCACAGTCGGATTCACTGACAAAGGTGTACTCCTTCATCAGTTCCTCCTTCAGAGGACGGAAGCCGTAGATCTCACCGTTGCAGACCACTGCATTTCCGTTTAATTCAAATGGCTGCATTCCGGCTTCGGAGAGTCCCATGATAGACAGACGCTCGAAGCCAAGAATCACATCGCTGCCATAGACGGAGATCCTGGTCATGTCCGGACCTCTGGACTTTGTTTTTTCCAGACATGCCTTGAAAGCATCGAAAGACAGGTCTGTACCTTTATATCCCATGATTGAACACATTGTATTTTTCTCCTTTTATCTTCTTCATTTTCTATGGAACACTTTCAGATTCTTAAAACAAAGTTCCTGATTTTTCACGAAAGCGTTCCATGCTCTTGCGATTCAGTGGGAGTATCCTGCTCCTCGCTTAGCCTCGTTTGTTACGAGATTCGCACGGCTTATTCGCTGCCATTCGCACAAACTCGTGCGTAATAATTACTGCTAAAATACCTTCATATTGAACGCACTCAAACAGTGCGCTCGGTGGCAGCTGCCTGGTGCAAATCTCGTAACACAAGCCTCGGCAGGCTTCGTGCGCAGGACACTCCCACTGAATCGCGGGTACAGCTTGGCAATATCCACAGAATCTGCCTGTTGCTGTTTCTCATGTATTAATTACTTCGAAAATGCCCATAATCCAGCAAACAGGGGAATGCATACATTCCCCGATTGCTGGATATTTATCACTACCTGATTATCGGATTGCTCCGTGCTTCGCACTCCCGAAAAGCTTACTCCACATCCTGCAGTGCGTCGAAGTCCTCCTCTCCGGTACGGATCTTCACAACCTTCTCTACCGGATATACGAAGATCTTGCCGTCGCCGATATGTCCGGTATAGAGTGCCTTCTTGGCTGCCTCAATGACAGATGCTACCGGGATCTTGCTTACGACTACTTCTACCTTTACTTTCGGCTGAAGGGTCATATCCATCTCAACACCACGATATCTCTCGCCGGCACCTTTCTGTACGCCGCATCCCATTACCTGTGTTACGGTCATACCTGTTACACCAAGTTTGTTGATGGCTTTTTTCAGTACATCGTAACGGGACAGTTTTGCGATGATAACCACCTTGCTGATGCCGCTGCTCGGAAGCATGTCCACAACCGGTACGGCTGCTGCTTTTTTCGCATCACTTGCCGTATCGTAATAGTCGGAACCAAGGCTTGTGTTCTCATTGATCTCCATGGTCATTGTGTTAGAGATATCCATGATACTGAAGCCGGCATATGCACTTGGCAGGCCGTGCTCGGTGGCATCCAGACCGATGATCTCCTCTTCTTCTGTAACACGAAGACCGATTACAGCTTTAATAAACAGGAAAGCAAGAGTAATGGTAACTGCTGTCCAGGCTGCTACTGCTGCGAAACCAGCAAACTGAAGACCCAGCAGCTTGAAGCCGCCGCCGTAAAACAGACCGACCAGCTCATTGCCGTTTCCGTCTGCGATGGAATATCCCGGTGCGGTATTGGTTGCAAAGAGACCTACTGCAAGTGTTCCCCAGATACCGTTGAGACAATGAACAGCTACCGCACCTACCGGATCGTCGATGCAAAGCTTATAATCCAGGAACCATACGCCGAAGCAGACCAGAAGTCCTGCTACGGCACCGATAACGATGGCACCGAAGGCATCTGTTACATCACAGGGAGCTGTGATTGCTACCAGTCCGGCAAGGGATGCATTCAAACTCATGGACACATCGGGTTTTCCGTATTTTACCCAGGTGAATACCATACAAACGACAGTTGCAATTGCCGGTGCTACAGTCGTTGTCAGGAATACGGAACCAAGCTGCTCAACACTTGTACATGCGGCACCGTTGAATCCGTACCAGCCGAGCCAGAGAATAAATACACCAAGTGCGCCGATCGGGAGGTTATGTCCCGGGAAGGCATTTACTTTTTTCAGTTTATTATTTTCATCAAATTCAAATTTTCCGATTCGCGGTCCAAGAATCTTTGCTCCGATGATGGCGGAGATACCACCGACCATATGGATGGCACAGGAACCTGCAAAATCATGGAAGCCGATCTGTGAAAGCCAGCCGCCGCCCCAGATCCAGTGTGCTTCGATCGGATAGATCAGAGCGGAAATAATTGCGGAATATATACAATAGGAAAGAAACTTGGTTCTTTCTGCCATCGCACCGGAAACGATCGTTGCGGTGGTTGCACAGAACACAAGGTTGAATACAAAGTTAGACCAGTCAAAGCCTGCATAGTTGGTAAAAATATCAAATCCGGGTTTACCGATCAGGCCGACGATATCTTCTCCGAGGAGAAGGCTGAAGCCAATCAAGATAAAAGTTACGGTACCGATACAGAAATCCATAAGGTTCTTCATCAGAATATTTCCTGTATTCTTGGCTCTGGTAAATCCGGCTTCTACCATTGCAAAACCGGCCTGCATCCAGAATACAAGGGCTGCTCCTATGAGGAACCAGACCCCAAAGACTTCTCCGTTGATCGCGCTTAAGATTTCAGTGCTCATAAGTATTTCCTCCTGACTTTGTAAGCATTGCTGCTTACCTCGCTTTGCGGATCTCAGGTAAGACTTCCGCAAAGGAGAAAAGGCACGTTCCCCGTCTGGGAAACGCGCCTTTGCGTTTACAGTTATCTATAAAAATTCCGAACTGTGTCTGTACATACATCATGCTGCAAGACAGAATATATGTACACAGAATGGAAGTTTTTACGTTTTTTTATACGTAAAACAGCATCTGTGAATAGGTCGGATACGGAAGAAGATCTTCCGGAATTTTTCTCTCGGCTTCGTCCGCTGCTGTACGGATCTCTGCCATCTCTGCCAGGATCGTTTCCTGATAATATTTTGCCTGCGCAAGTACATCTTCGATCGATTCTGCCTGCTCGGTATCTGCTGTCAGTTTCTGCAGCAGATCATACAGAGTATCATAGGCCTGCGACAGATCTTCGATGTACCTTTTCTCAGTCTTGCTTGTGATCGTCTCACACAGCTGTTTCTTCTTCAATGCAAGGGTCACATAACGATCGATGGTCTTCTCCACAGCCGGAAGGAACTGCTGTCCCAGCATATCTGCCAGTGTTCTAGCTTCGATATGCAGACTCTTGCAGTAGTTCTCAAGCAGAATCTCGTAACGGGAATTGATCTCTGTCTCTGTCAGAATATGGTGCTTCGTGAACAGCTCGATGTTCTTCGGTGCAATGAATACCGGAAGGACATCCGGTGTGGTCTTGTAGTTGCACAGACCTCTCTTCTCTGCTTCTTCTACCCATTCATCGGTATAGCCGTTGCCGTTGAAAATGACCTTTTTATGACGAATGACCGCTTCCTTGATACGTGCATGAACGGCTTCGTTCAGATCCTCCGGAGCAACATCTTTCAGATCCTCGTATACTTTGGAAAGTTTCTCGGCTACTGCCGTATTCAGAATAACGTTCGGGCCTGCAACCGAAAGGGAGGATCCCAATGAACGGAATTCAAATTTGTTTCCGGTGAAAGCAAACGGTGAAGTACGGTTTCTGTCGGTCGTATCCTTGAAGAAATGCGGAAGTACGATTGCGCCGGTCTCCATTGCCACTTTCTTCTGTGCAGAGAAGAACTCGTCTTTCTCGATGGCATCCATGATGGCTGAAAGCTCATCACCAAGGAAGATAGAGATGATTGCCGGCGGGGCTTCGTTTGCTCCCAGACGATGGTCATTGCCTGCAGTCGCTACGGACAGACGCATCAGATCCGCATAATCATCTACGGCTGCAATGACTGCTGTAAGGAATACCAGGAACTGAATGTTTTCTGCCGGTGTTTTTCCCGGATCCAGAAGATTCAGACCGGTATCGGTCGTCATGGACCAGTTGTTATGCTTGCCGGAACCGTTGATACCGTCGAACGGTTTCTCATGAAGCAGACATACGAAGCCATGCTTGTCAGCAACCTTTTTCATCATTTCCATTGTCAGCTGGTTGTGATCAACAGCAACATTTGTTGTATCAAAGATCGGTGCAAGCTCATGCTGGCAGGGAGCAACTTCGTTATGTTTGGTCTTGGCCGGAATGCCCAGCTTCCAGAGTTCCTCATCCAGATCATGCATATAAGCCGCTACTCTCGGACGAAGTGTTCCGAAGTAATGATCTTCCATCTCCTGTCCCTTCGGAGGCATTGCACCCAAAAGTGTTCTTCCTGTGAAGATCAGATCCTGTCTCTTCTTATAATCTTCTTTGTTGATCAGGAAATATTCCTGCTCCGGTCCGACGGTCGTTGTTACGCTTGTAACATCCGTATTGCCCAGAAGCTTCAGTACTTTGACTGCCTCTTTATTCAACGCTTCCATGGAACGAAGCAGCGGTGTTTTCTTATCCAGCGCCTCGCCGCTGTAGGAGCAGAAGGCTGTCGGTATGCAAAGAGTACCGTCCTTGATGAATGCCGGTGAAGTAGGATCCCATGCGGTATATCCTCTTGCCTCGAAGGTAGCTCTGAGACCGCCGGACGGAAAACTGGATGCATCCGGTTCTCCCTTTACCAGCTCCTTGCCGGAGAACTCCATGATCACCTCGCCGCTGCCGGTCGGTGAAATGAAGCTGTCATGCTTCTCAGCGGTAAATCCCGTCATCGGCTGGAACCAGTGGGTAAAATGGGTTGCTCCGTGTTCCACGGCCCATTCCTTCATGGCTACCGCAACTGCGTTTGCCACATCCAGCTCCAGGTGTGTATTCCGGTCAATGGTTTTGCGAAGAGCTTTGTAAACGTCTTTCGGAAGTTTCTCTCTCATGATCTTGTCATTGAATACCAGGCTGCCGTACATTTCAGGTACTGTCATAATTCTTTCCTCCTGTTGTTCAGCTCCCTCGGGGAGACCTGCATCATCTGATAGATGGAGTTCTAAATCCCCGATTGAGATTCACGATGTAATATTCTACGCATTGGATCCGGATTGCTTGAATACTGTCAAAGATTATTAAGCAAAAAAAGAGGCGCCTTGGATATCTGATCCAAAGCGCCTTTGCTTATGTCGAGTACTATAAACTTGTGAAGTTCATTTGTCAACGGACTTTTTCGATTTTTCTGTAGTTATTTTTAAGTAGTGCCTGCTATTCAATACTCACTATAGTTTTATACGATAATCCTGAAGCGTATGAAATACGCCGGAGATCTGCACTGTATTATCAGCAACTTTATACAGAATTACATATGCATGTTTTTGCAGCGACAGCTTCCTATAACCTTTGGCTGCAAGATAGGGATCTTCACTGTACGGAAAAGATTCTGCATTCTGTTCAAGCAAATGATATGTATGTTCCAAATCATCCAGCACAGATTTTGCTGCCTCAGGATTCTGCAGATGAAACATAATATACTCTACAATTTGTTCAATATGCTGATTTGCCTTTTCCGAAATAATCAGATTATAAGCCATATTTTGACCTCATCTCAGAGAGTGCCATTTTTGCATCCTTCACTTGCCCCTGGGCAATCTGCTGTTCTGAAACTTCTATGTCATGATAGATCTGATATTTTTTTTCTCTGGCCTCATACGTCTCCATACTCATAAAAACCATATCTCCGTAACCATTTTTTGTTACAAAAACAGGCTCATTCGATTCATGACACATTTCAGAAATAGCGGATGTATTTTTCAATTCTTTAATTGGTATTATTTTAGGCATATCATAGTACCTCCTTGCATCTATACCGCAATTATACCATTTTTATCCCATGTTTCAAACACTATCCAACTACATTCACAACACGAAGCTTCCTTTTAAGCATTGGGCACTCTTTCGCTCGGAAGATCGTCCCTGTCTCAAAGAGCTTTCTCGATGGCATCGATCACGATCCGGATCGTCTGCAGTCTTGCGTACAGTTTGTCATTGGAGGATATGATATGCCACGGTGCATATTCCGTACTTGTCTTCTCGATCATTTCATCGACAGCCAGCTCGTACAGATCCCATTTTTCGCGATTGCGCCAGTCTTCCTCCGTGATCTTCCAGCGCTTCTCCGGGGTATTCTGCCGCTCGTTAAACCGCTCCAGCTGCGTTTCCTTGTCAATATGGATCCAGAACTTGATCACGACAGCGCCCCAGTCGCTAAGCTGTTTCTCAAATTCATTCATCTCGTTAAAAGCTCTCTGCCAGTCGTTCTCGGAACAGAAACCCTCGAGACGCTCCACCATGACTCTGCCGTACCAGGTTCGGTCAAAGATCGCAATGTGTCCTGTCTTCGGAAGACGTTTCCAGAAGCGCCAGAGAAACATCCTGTTTTTCTCATAGGAATCCGGTGAAGCGATCGGATGCACGGTGAATCCTCTTGCATCGAGTGCACTAGTCATACGTTTGATATTGCCGCCTTTTCCGGCCGCATCCCATCCTTCATAGGCAATGATCACCGGAATCCCTTTTCGATAAAGCTTGTTGTGGAGCTTCTTCAGTTTTTTCTGTGCAAGCTTCAGCTCCGCTTCATACTCCTCGCGCGTCACCGACTTGTTCAGATCGACCTCCGCAAGCTTCGGCATTTTTTTCATGGGGAATGTATTAACAGGAATTTCCGCCGGCATCTGATTGCGGGCAATTGCAGACTCAATTCCCTCGATCAGCAATTTGCACACCTGCAGTTCGATCACTGTTTTCTGCATGCCGTCCACCACATGCCAGGGTGCTTTCTGCGAATTCGTCTCGCTGATACACCGGTCAAAGATCTTTGCGTATTTTTTGCGATGTTTCAGTTCATCCAGATCCCGTGTATTCACGCGCCACTGCGTATCTTTGTCGCTGCTGAGCCTCTTGATGCGCGCTCTCTGCTCTTCCTCTGTCACATGGACAAAAATCTTGAGTACCAGATAGCCATTGTCGACAAGCTGCCTCTCAAAAACATTAATTTCATCCAGACGATGCTGCAGTTCCTTCTCATTCAGCCGTCCGTCAACGGCATCAAAGACAGTCTCTTCGATCCAGCCGGAATCCAGAAATGAAAATTTTCCCGTTTCAGGTATCTTCTCCATATGACGGCACAAAAACGGCTTGCGCAGCTCTTCTTCCGTCGGTGCTTTCATCGGCACAACCTGGAAAAAACGCGGATCCAGATCCCGGATCAGATAACTGATCAGTGTTCCTTTTCCGGCAGCACTCCATCCTTCAATCAGAACAATGACCGGAAGTTTTTTCTCCTTGATCAACTGCTGCTGCGAAGCAAGCTTCTGACGTGTTTCTTTCAAAATCTTCTTCAACTCATCCTGATTCAGACGCTCGATCTCACTCTTTTTCTCTTTTCCCATAAGAACCCCTTTCCCCGAAATCCATTTTGCTTTTTACGTTCCTTCATTCCTCTGAATAAGCACACGAAAAATGAAATCACTTTCCTATCCCATGTTTTATATTATATCGTAAAGTAAGAAAAAACGTTGTAAATTCGGAAAATTTGAGTTAACTTTGCGTTTTTCGAGTCGAATTCTGAGCAGTTGGACGCGAACGGGGAGATGCCAGCTAAATCCGACTTCTCCCCATCCGAATCCGTGTATATGTATTAAAAAAATTGTGTTTGTATTTAAAAGATCGGTGCTACCTTAATCGTCAGTTCTTCCAGGACATCCAGGAATACCTTTACGGTGTCCAGGGATGTGAACATGGTGACATTATTCTCGATGGCACAGCGGCGGATCGCAGCCCCGTCCTCATAGTGTACACCGGACAGGATCGCACGTGTGTTGATCACATAGCTGACATATCCCGCACGTATGGAATCCAGCACCTCTTCGCTTCCTTCACTCAGTTTATGACGCAGCCTTGTCTTTACCCCATGTTCCTTCAGGAATTCACAGGTCATGGTGGTAGCCTCGATATTGAAGCCCATATCATAGAAGCGTCTGACAAGCGGCAGCGCTTCCTCCTTATCCTCATCCGCCAGTGTTACGATCACCGTACCGTAATTCTGCAGTTTTACGCCGGATGCCAGCAATGCCTTGTACATTGCTCTGTGCAGGGTATTGTCGTAGCCGATGGCCTCGCCGGTGGATTTCATCTCCGGTGACAGATAGGCATCCATGCCTTTCAGCTTTGCAAAGGAGAAGGCAGGGGCTTTTACACACCAGCGTTCTCTTTCCTCCGGATACAGCCGAAAGATTCCCTGTTCCTTCAGGGATACGCCCAGAATTGCCAGTGTGGCGATATCAGCCAGGGAATAGCCTGTGGCTTTGGACAGGAACGGTACGGTTCTGGAAGACCGGGGATTGACTTCAATGATATAAACATTATCCTCCGGATCTACGATAAACTGGATATTGTAAAGGCCGACAATGCCGATTCCCAGTCCCAGCTTTTTCGTGTACTGCAGGATCGTCCCCTTTACCTTGTCTGAGATACTGTATGTCGGGTAGACACTGATGGAGTCTCCGGAATGGACACCGGTACGCTCAACCAGCTCCATGATTCCCGGCACAAATACATCCTGTCCGTCACAGATCGCATCCACTTCCACTTCTTTTCCGCGGATATATTTATCCACAAGCACCGGCTTGTCCACATCGATTTCTACCGCCGTCTGCAGATAGTGGCGCAGATCCTTCTCCTTGGATACGATCTGCATGGCTCTACCGCCCAGGACAAAGCTGGGACGAACCAGAACCGGGTAACCGATCTCTTTGGCTGCCTGTACACCGGCCTCAATGCTGGTGACGGCCTGTCCCTTCGGCTGCGGAATATGCAGATCCTGCAGCAGATGTTCGAAGGAGTCTCTGTTTTCTGCACGTTCAATGGCGGCGCAGTCGGTTCCGATAATGCGTACACCATACTCCTTCAGCGGCTCAGCCAGATTGATGGCCGTCTGCCCGCCGAGAATGGCAATGACACCCTCCGGTTTTTCCATCTCTACGATATTGATGACATCCTCCACGCAGAGCGGCTCAAAATACAGCTTATCCGAGGTCGTATAATCCGTCGATACCGTCTCCGGATTGTTGTTGATGATGATGGCTTCATAGCCGGCTTCTTTGATCGTCTGTACCGCATGCACGGTGGAATAGTCAAACTCCACACCCTGGCCGATACGAATGGGTCCGGATCCAAGAACAATAATTTTCTTCTTGTCAGAGATAACGGATTCATTCTCTTCTTCATAGGTGGAATAGAAATACGGAATATAGCTCTCAAACTCCGAAGCACAGGTATCGATCATCTTGTAGACAGGGAAAATATTCCACTGCCTGCGAAGCTCAAAGATCTCCCTCTGACTGTGCTTCCACAGACAGGCAATCTCCCGATCGGAAAATCCCATCTTCTTAGCCCGGAAAAGAATCTCTCTGCTGTCCGGATTTTCCTGCAGCGTATGTTCCATCTGTACGATGTGCAGCAGTTTATGGATAAAGAACAGATCAATACCGGTGACCGCAGACAGTTTTTCCGGTTTGATGTCTCTGCGCAGAAGCTCCGCAAGCGCGTAGATCCGGTCGTCGGTTCCCTCCGGAATATATGCCAGCATTTCTTCTGTGGACATCTCATCAAATTTTATGTGATGCAGATGCCAGAGGCCGATCTCCAGAGAACGGATCGACTTCAGAAGACTCTCCTCCAGTGTCCGTCCCACACTCATGACCTCTCCGGTTGCCTTCATCTGTGTACCGAGATGATTATTTGCATCATTGAATTTGTCAAAGGGGAAACGCGGCATTTTGCACACCACATAATCCAGTGCAGGCTCAAAGGATGCCGGGGTATTGGCGATCTGTATCTCATCCAGATGCATGCCCACGCTGATCTTCGCGGATACCCTTGCGATCGGATAACCGCTGGCTTTGGAAGCCAGTGCGGAAGAACGGGATACACGCGGATTTACCTCGATCAGATAATACTGAAAGGACTTCGGATCCAGCGCAAACTGTACATTACAGCCGCCTTCAATCTGCAGTGCACGAATGATCTTCAACGCACTGTCACGCAGCATGTGGTATTCCTTGTTGGTCAGTGTCTGGGAAGGACAGACAACGATGGAATCTCCGGTATGAATACCGACCGGATCCAGATTCTCCATATTGCAGATGGTGATGGCTGTATCGTTGGCATCACGCATTACCTCGTATTCGATTTCCTTATATCCGCGGACACTTTTCTCCACCAGTACCTGGTGCACCGGTGAAAGTGCCATGGCATTTTTCATGATCTGCAGAAACTCCTCTTCGTTCTCCGCAAAACCGCCGCCGGTGCCGCCCAATGTAAACGCAGGACGAACGACCAGCGGATATCCGATCTTCTCAGCCGCTTCCAGACCTTCCTCTATGCTGTTTGCGATCTCCGAAGGAAGAACCGGTTCTCCCAGTTCCAGGCACAGTTCCTTGAACAGCTCTCTGTCTTCCGCACGTTCGATACTCTCGATCCTTGTTCCCAGAAGCTCGGTCTGACATTCCCGGAGAATGCCTTTTCGCTCCAGCTGCATGGCCAGATTCAGTCCGGTCTGTCCGCCGATTCCAGGCAGAATGGCATCCGGACGTTCACTCCGAATGATTCTCGCCATGTATTCCAGTGTCAGCGGTTCCATATACACTTTATCCGCAATCGTCTGATCCGTCATGATGGTTGCCGGATTGGAGTTGCAGAGAATAACCTCATAGCCTTCTTCCCGGAGTGCCAGACAGGCCTGGGTTCCGGCATAGTCGAACTCTGCCGCCTGTCCGATGACGATCGGTCCTGAACCGATTACCAATACTTTTTTGATATCTGTTCTCTTAGGCATTTGTCTTCTCCTCCTCATACTTATGCATGTCACGAATAAACGCATCAAAGAGATAACCGCTGTCCTGCGGTCCCGGCGCACTTTCCGGATGGTACTGTACCGAAAAAGCATGATCCCTCTCTGCCCGGACGCCCTCTACCGTATTATCCAGAAGATTGATATGAGTCACTTCCAGCGGCGTTTCTTTTATGCTGTCCGCATCTACGGCATAGGAATGATTCTGGGAAGTAATTTCCAGTTTTCCGGTCTGCAGATCTTTTACCGGATGATTGCCGCCTCGGTGACCGAATTTCAGCTTATAGGTCTTTGCTCCGTATGCAAGAGAAAGGATCTGATGTCCCAGACAGATACCGAAGATCGGTCTCTTTCCGATCAGCTGCCGAACGGCCGCAATGGTTTCCGGAACATCTGTCGGATCTCCCGGTCCGTTGGAAATGAAGATTCCGTCCGGATCCAGTTCCAGGATCTGTTCTGCGGGTGTATTCCATGGCAATACAGTTACCTGCAGCCCTTTCCGCCGCATATCCCGAAGAATATTCTTCTTGATGCCGCAGTCCAGTGCTGCCACATGATAGGGCTGACCGTCTGCCGCAAGCGGACCGTTTCCCAGTGGTTCCTCCTCAAATGCATATGGTGTTTTTGTACTTACCTTTGAAACAAAATCCTGCTCCAGATACCAGTCCCGCAGTTCGCGGAGAATCAGCTCCGTGTCCCTCTCCGCATCGGCAATGCATGCCCGGCAGCTTCCGTAATCCCGAATGTGTCTGGCCAGTTTCCGTGTATCGATTCCCGCAACACCGGCAATATCATATTCCCGCATCACTTCGTTCAGTGTTTTGCTGCAGCGGAAATTCGAGGGTTCATCGCAGTATTCCCTTACGATCATACCGGAGATCGACGGACGTTCTGTTTCATAATCCTCCTCGCACATACCGTAGTTTCCAATCATCGGATAGGTCATAACGACTGCCTGACCGGTATATGAGGGATCCGAAAGGATCTCCTGATAGCCCACCATGGATGTATTAAAAACGATCTCCACCTTTTTTTCTGTCTCCGCACCGAAAGCAACGCCGGTAAATACCGTTCCATCCTCCAGTACGATCTTTCTGTATTTTTTATCCATCATCTTTTCCTTTCACCTGATTCCGAAAGTTATCTGCCCTCTGCAGCATCCCTCTTCAGGTCTCTGCTTACCAGAATTGCAAAGTTTCTCATCTCAACCGGAGATTCCACCAGATAATTATTGCACTTCGTCTCAGCAGGATCTGATTTCACGCCTGAGCGGAACATCCATCTTCTGCCGACAGAGGCCGCAGATCATTCTCATACCGGATACTTATTGTCAAAACATGCCTTGCAGAGAGGAAGTCCTTCCGTCATCTCGTCCAGATCCTCCAGGTGCATATATTCCAGAGAATCCGCACCGATGCTCTTTCGAATCTCCTCTGTAGACATGGCATTTGCAATCAGACTGCTGTTGTCCGGAACATCCGTGCCGTAATAGCAGGGATAGAGAAACGGCGGGGAACTGATCCGTACATGAATCTCCAATGCCCCTGCCTTTCGCATCATCTTGATCAGATTGGCGATCGTTGTTCCCCGAACGATCGAATCATCGATCAGAACGACCCGTTTTCCCTTTACCACACTGTCCAGAAGACTGAGTTTCATATGAACGGCCGAGGCACGCTCCTCCTGCGACGGCTTGATAAAGGTGCGTCCTACATAGCTGTTCTTATAAAATGCCGGACGGTAGGGAATACCGGCTTCTTCTGCATAGCCCACTGCTGCCGTCAGTCCGGACTCCGGTACCCCTGTCACTACATCCGCTTCCACCGGATACCGGCGTGCCAGGGCTCTGCCTCCCCGGATTCGGGCATCATAGACAGGAATGCCGTCGATTCTGGAATCCAGTCTTGCAAAATAGATGTATTCAAATACGCAATGCGCCCGCTTCTCCTGACGCAGCCGATAATCCGAATGCAGGCCTTCCGCAGAGATCGTGATTGTTTCACCCGGCTCAATATCTCGGACGAACGTTCCGCCGACAGCGGTAATTGCCGCACTCTCCGAAGCCAGGATCCAGCCGTCTTCCGTCTGTCCCAGGCACAGCGGCTTCAGTCCAAGCGGATCTCGTACACCTACCAGCTTTTGCGGACTGAGAACCAGCAGGGCATAACCGCCCTTTAACTCCGCTGCAGTCTTCATTACCGCCGCTTCAATAGACGGTGTCTGCAGCCGCTCCAGAGCAATGCGATAGGCGATCACCTCCGAGTCCGTAGTTCCGGAAAAGGATGCTCCTTTCTCCTGTAGACCGTCACGGATCGCATCTACATTTGTGATATTTCCGTTATGAGCAAGCGCCAGTGTTCCTTTCAGATAATTCAGAAAAACCGGCTGCGCATTCGCCTCGCAGCTGGCACCGGTCGTCGAATAGCGCACATGACCGATACCGATATTTCCCCGCAGCTCCTGCAGCCTGTCCGCTGCGAATACCTCACTGACCAGTCCCATGCCCTTGTGCATACAGATATTTCCCAACGGACCTTTCCGGTCACAGGTTACAATTCCCGCCGACTCCTGTCCGCGATGCTGCAAGGCAATCAGCGCATAATACAAAAGCTTCGCCGCATCCGTATGATCGCCTCCCCAGATTCCTGCAACGCCGCATTCCTCATGGGGTTTATCCAGTTCTAAAACATTCATAATGGCCTCCTGCACCAAAAAAAAGGGCGTAATCGCCTATCGCGATTACGCCCCTTTGCGTTCGTGTCCTCTAGTGGAGGATTATAACGCGCTTATTCCGAAAAATCAACCGGCATTTAGAATCCTGCCATCACACCATTAAGCATTTGCTCCTGCTCTTCTCCGATTTCTCCTGCAAATGTTTTTGCAACTTCCCGCAATGACATTCCATAAGCAATATCCGGAAGCATCTCCGTATCCATCATGGTCTGCAAAAAAGCTCTTGTATACGGATCAGCAAGTAATTCATCCATTGTGGAATCAATACTGTATCTCTTCTTTAATGGTTCATTGGCCTCATAAACGATCTCATAGGATCCGGCACCTACCATGCATACGCCATCCATTACATTTTCCAGAAGAGGATTTCCAGCATTTGTTCTGACCTGCTCTTCTCCAAAATACGGAAGAACAATTTCCGCTTCCGTTCCGAACGGAATATGGAAAGACAGTTTCAGCTTATTTCCTTCCAGTATCGTCCACTCACTGCTGTACTTTCCGCATGCAGAATCATATGTACAGGCAGCATACTGCATCTGGTAATGAACTCTCGGCTGCATCCGGATTCTTTTGCCGCCCACTCCCGCTGAAGTAATATTAATACCGGCCATATGGCGATACATCCACTCCAGAATTGCTCCATAGGAGTAATGATTCAGGCTGTTCATACCTGTACTTGAGATATGTCCATTCTCGTCCAGAGAATTCCATCTCTCCCATACAGTTGTTGCTCCAAGTTTAACTTCGTGAAGCCAGCCCGGATACTCCTCGTTCAGCAGAAGCTGATATGCGATATCTTCCATACCGTTTTCTGTCAGTACATTACATAACAGCGGTGTTCCGACAAATCCGGTATTCAATTTGTACTTATTGTCTCTGAACAATTTTCGTAGTGTTGTTTTGATTTTCTCCTCATCACTGGATAGATGATATTTCAGTGCAAGAACCAGTCCTGTCTGTGTCTTGATTGCACATCGTCCCGTACCTGTAAAATATTCATGCTTCACATATTCCCACTGGGACTCTGCAATTTTGCGATAGTGCTCACTTACCTCCTGCTGTCCAAGAATCTCTGCCGCATCTGCAACGATCTGTGCACTTGCGCCATAATATACGTCCGCAATATATGCTTCATCCGTTGCACCGTATACATTGTTATCCGCCGCACCCGGTCGATCCAGAGCAAGCCAGTCACCATAATGAAAAGCACTGCCCCAATTGTGATTTTCTCCGTCGACTTTCTGTATGTAATCCACCCAGTCACGCATACCTGTGATCTGCTTCTCCAGAATCGATTTATCTCCGCTGAATACATACACATTCCATGGAATGATACAGGCTGCATCTCCCCACACACTGGAGCATTTGCTGGGACCAAAGGTCGGTATGATCTCCGGCACCATACCACCGGCAAGCAGCTGCTCCTGATACATATCAAACAGATATTTTCTGTAAAAAGCATACGAGTCCGATACGTAGCTGGCTGTAGCTGAAAATACTTGTGTATCTCCTGTCCATCCCATTCTTTCATCTCTCTGCGGACAATCGGTAGGTACATCCAGAAAGTTTCCTTTCATTCCCCAGTTCACATTGGAGATCAACTGATTCACCAGTTTATTCCCTGTCTTCAGCTCACCGATACTCTCAAAATCACTGTATAATGCAACAGCGGTAAAATCATCACAGGATACATTTTTGATTCCTTCTACTTTTACATATCGATAACCATAAAATGTGAAATGGGGTCTCACGATCTTATCTGTTCCATCAGATGTATACACAAATTCCGCACGTGCCGTTCTTAAATTTTCATTGTAAAAACAACCGTCCTGCAGCACCTCTCCCATCTGCAGACGAATGGTCTGTCCCTTTTTCTCATGCACATGCAGGAAAAAAATTCCTGAAATTTCCTGTCCGAGGTCCAGAACAGTTTCATCTTTCGGAGTATGAATCACCTTAACAGGCTTGATCCGTTCATGTGCAACGACCGGAAGGGAAAGTCTCTCCATTAATCTGCCCTTCGGTTTCTCTGCAAGTACTGCGGCTTCTTCCACTGAAGCAGGTACCGTATCATCCTGTTTCTCCCCATCATAAATATTGGAAAACAGGATATTGCTTCCGGCTGCAGTCCAGGATTCATCCGATCCGATAACTGCACCGGAACCATCCGCATAACAAATATGCACCTCTGCTATCATTTTACGCTGGTTTCCATAATGACAGTCTCTCTGCGGCTCTCCAAACCCGAATCGACCTTTATACCAGCCATCACCCAGCATAACCGACAGCTTTCCTCCGCCGCGCACCTGCTCGGTCACGTCATACGTCTGGTATTGTATCCACTGATTGTAATTATTACAGTATGGAGTCAGGTATTCATTTCCGATTTTTTCAGCTTCCCTGCCTGCTGCAGTCCAATACGCTTCATACAATCCCAATCCACAGATATACAGTCTTGCTCGGACAACCTCTTTCTCGGTTTCGATTATTTTACTGAATACCGGATGTCTGTCCGCTTCCGTACGGCATGCGATCCAGTTACCGATCCATGCATCATCCATTTTCGCGGTTTCAAAAAACTGTACATCCGATGCAATCACTTCCTCAGCATCCGAAGTTACGATCACTTTCCAGTAATATCTGGTATACGGTTCCAGATCCAAAGGAATCTCTGTACCGCAGCTGTCGAAATTCGGATCGGCTCTGTCAAATACGATTTTTGAGAAGTTCTGATCTTTACTGACAATAATCCTTACATCGGTCTGCTTTGTTCCAATGCTGTCTTCAACTTTCCAGGAGAAAACAACCTGATCCATATAAAATCCAACCGGATTTACCATGTGGTTTGTTTTTGCTGCATAGATATATGCCATAATGACTTCCTCCGAATTCTATCATTCAGCTGCTTTCGCTGCCCTTTTTTCTGCCAGACGTTTTGCCTGTTCCTCCAGACGTTCCTTTGATAACGGGTATTGTTTTGCAAAGATCAGAATGCCGGTAACATTTACGATTGCAGGCAGAATGATCAGACAAAAGATAATTACTGTTTTTACTTCCTGCGGCTGTGACTGACTGAGTCCGTTAAATCCTGCAATCTGCAGCAGATATCCCGGAATAGCACCGCCGATACCCATTGCACATTTGGAAATAAAACTCGACAATGATGCAATTGCACCCTCTGCACGTACTCCCATGGAAAGCTCTACATAATCGGTGTTGTCAGCCTGAATTCCATAATTCAGCGGTGCTGCAAAACCGCTTCCGATTCCGGTAATCAGTGCGGACACGATCAGGATCGGAATACTTCTTACATCTACCAGACGCATAAGCGGTGTCAGCCCTGCGATTGCAAGTCCGATTGCGTACATTTTCTTCTTTCCGTATTTGTTTGCCAGATTTCCGACAATCATCGTTGCCGGGAAAATTGTTACACACATAATCAATGTCAGAATTGCAGCCCAGGTCAGATCTCCCAGAATATAGGTATAGAAGTATGTATTTACTGCGCTGACCATATTACTTCCGATCGTATACAGAAGAACAACTATGAATGTAATGTATACCGGTTTCTGACCTAAAATCTTAAAAAGCTCTTTCAGTGTATAAGATTCACCTTTCTGCGGAGCGATTCGTTCTTTTACTCCAAGTGTACCGATAATGGAGCAGAAGAAAATAATTGCGACTGCAATTAAAATCAGCTTCACATATCCATCCCTGTTTGAGGTATTTCCAAGGATCAGCGGTGCAGCTACACCGATCACCAACGCACCAATTACATATGCAAGACCCTTGATTGCACTCAGTGCATTTCTTTCCTTCATATCACCGGTCATGACCGGAAGCAGACTGTTCAGGGAAATATCCATAACCGGAAACAGAATTCCCAGCAGAATATACGATACATATGCGATAGCAAGTTTTCCGGCAGGTGCCATCATCGGTCCGAACCATAACAGCAGAAAGTTTGCACTGCAGAGAATCGTTCCGACGATCAGTGTCGGCCGAAAATGTCCCATTTTTGTATTTGGCAGATGATCAATGACAAATCCAACAAGCGGATCGTTGAGTCCGTCCATAATTCTTGCAATCAGAAACAGTGTTGCACATGCAGCCGGATTCAATCCGCAGATATTTGTATAAAAAATCAGCAGATATCCGTTGATGATCGTCATAATCGGGATATTTCCAAAATTGACTGCAGCATACGATAATTTTTCTTTTATTCTTATTTTATCCTGATTCATTTTCCTTCTCCTCTTTTATCTGCAAACGGTATTGAAACCTGCAATTAATTCTTCGATCTGCTGCGCCGGCACACCTAACAGCAGCAGGGATCTTAACGGCATTCCCTCAAGCAGCGCCACCATCAGTTCCTCGTCTGCCGTCTCTTCTGCCCCGGACTGAAACTGTGCCAAAATACTTTTCATCATTTCACAGGTTCTTGCATCTTCCAGCAGTTCTCCAACAGTTGTTTCTCCTGTAACTTTCAATGGCAGCTGCCTGTCTGTAACAAAGTGAATTTTTTTTGTAAGTCGAATATCTGCACTGGAATGTCCGATCAACAGTTCATATGCTCCGCCGGTTGCAAACCAGTCACCCAATTCTTCATGATAGTAGGAAAGATCTCTTGCACTCACCGTAAATGTTACCGTCTGAACTTCTCCCGGTCTGATATTCACTTTAGCAAAACCTTTCAGCTCTTTTAGCGGACGATTCGGTGTTCCGTTTTTATCTGCCACATACAGCTGAACAACTTCTTTTCCTTCCCGCTCTCCAATATTTTTTATATCCACCTCTACAGTTATTGAATCATTATCTGCAAATTCATCCTTTGTCACTCTGATATCCTGGTATAAGAATGATGTATAGGATAAGCCATGTCCGAACGGCCAGCGTACCTTCTGCTGTTTTGCATCGTAATATCGATAGCCGACGTAAATTCCCTCTGCATAGTCCACATTCTTTCCGTCACCGCCAAAGAATAAATAACTTGGATTATCTTCCAGGCGAATCGGGAATGTTTCCGCAAGCCGTCCGCTTGGATTTACCTCTCCATACAGGAGCTGATCACATGCATCTCCAACGCCCTGACCACCCAGATACATTTCCAGAACCGCAGAAACCTCATCGGCCCATGGTGTTTCCACCGGACTTCCGTTATGAAGAACAACAACGATATTGGACTGCACTTTTTCAATCTCCTGAATTAAAACATTCTGACAATCCGGAAGTTTCATATTTTTTCTGTCATATCCTTCGGATTCAAATGCATCCGGTAAACCGGCAAAAATAACAACTGCATCTGCCTCTTTTGCTGCATTTACAGCTTTTTCAAACTCCTTTGTATCGATCTCATCACGATCCATCGGAAAACCCTTGGTATACGTCACATTTCGATTTTTTCGCTGCGCAGCTTCAAATGCAGAAACGATCTGACTTGCATGAATATGACTGGATCCGCCTCCCTGATATCGGGGTTTCGCTGCAAATTCTCTGATATATACGATTTTTTTCTTCGGATCCAACGGCAGTATTCCATCGTTTTCCAACAGTACTGCAGATTCGCATTCTACTTTCACAGCCGTCCTATGATCTTTCTCCCGATCGAAGACTGCATCCGGCTGGCGGTTATCTGCATAATCAAAGATCACCTGCAGTATTCTTTTCACGGCCTGATCCAGTACTTCTTCTTTTATTTCGCCTGAACGAACCGCCTGAACGATTTTCTCATCATTCACTCCGCCCGATCCCGGCATTTCCAGATCTAATCCTGCAGCCAGGCCTTTAACACGATCATTTACCGCTCCCCAATCACTTACAACAAGACCTTCAAATCCCCATTCATTCCGCAGAATTTCAGTGAGAAGCATCTCATTCTCAGAAGCAAAAACGCCATTAATCTTATTATAGCTGCACATAACGGATTTCGGTGCGGCGTTCCTGATGGCTTCCTCAAATGCCGGCAGATAGATTTCCCTCAGTGTGCGTGTAGACAAATTGGAAGAAGCACTCATTCTGCGGTATTCCTGGTTGTTAACCGCAAAATGTTTGATACTTGTTCCGACATGCTTACTCTGTACTCCTTTAATATATGCGGAAGCCAGCTTTCCCGTGAGCTGTGGATCTTCCGAAAAATATTCAAAATTTCTTCCGCATAAAGGACTTCTTTTTATATTCACTGCCGGTCCAAGAAGCATGCTGACATTCTCAGCCTGGCATTCCACTCCAAGAGTCTCTCCCATCTCCTGCAGCAGATTCGTATCAAAGCTGCAGGCTGCTGCACAGGCAGCCGGAAAACAAACAGCGGAAATACTTTCATTTAACCCTAGATGGTCCGCACTTCCTTCCTGCTTTCTTAATCCGTGAGGACCGTCTGTAACCATTACCTGCGGAATCCCTAATCGCTCTACACCCTTTGTGTTCCAAAAATCCGCTCCGGAACACAGACTCGCTTTCTCTTCCAGTGTCATTTTCTGAATTAAAGCTTTAACATCACGTTTCAAATCAGCTGCCTCCATTTCATCTTTACTGTTTGCTTTCGCTTTGTTTTATCTGAGATGAAGGTATCATAATAATCGCAAACATTCTTTTATATTTTCATTTATTCTGTCACAATTTCATGTTACAATCATGATAAATATAATTTTTATTAGTTATACGTATTATTTGATATTCCAAGAGGAGAGCTATGGATCATTATGCACATCTCAACAGCCTTGAAGACATCTTCTTAAATACTGCCGGTCTCTATTCCTGGCACTTTACACCGGAACTTGAATTACTTTCCAGTAATCATCCAAATCCGGCACCGCTGAGGAATATATTTGTTCTCAGCTCCTGCAGAACCTTTTTGTCAGATCATTTGAAAGAAAAAAATACGCCGGTTTATCTGTATGATGATTTTTTCTTTTTATGGGCAGCAATTCCTGTGTTCAACAATCAGAATCAGATTCGCTCCGTTCACTTTCTGGGACCGGTATTTACTACCTCTGTTTCCGATACCTATATTCGCGAAGAAATGAATATCCATAATATGTCAATCAAATCCAAAAAAGAATTGCTGGATCTGATCGAGCATATTCCGGTTATTCCGACCTTTACCCTGAACAATTACATTATCCAGATGTACTATGCCTTGAATAACGTTCTCATCACCGCCGGTGAAATTGCATTACAAAACAAAGAAAAATCATTACCGGATCATGATAATGCAGCAGAAACACCTTCCCATACCTCCTATTTCTATGAAACCCTTCTACTGAAAAGTGTTTCGGATGGCGTACCGATCGATAACCTGGCTTCTATACTCTCTACAGCACAGATCGGAATGATGTGTCCCGGTAACCCTGTACGCCAGAAAAAAGATGAAGCAATCAGTTTAATCACGCTCTTTACACGCACTGGTATACAGGCCGGCATCAATCCTGAAAAAGCATACCGGCTCAGTGACACATATATCCAATCCGTTGAAGCAGTTAATACCATTCCGGAAATAATTCAATTTATCGTCATCATGTATCTGGATATTACCCATCAGGTACACGAACTATCCTATACTCAGTCACATTCCGGCTTAATACGAGAATGTCTCAGCTATCTGGATCTGCACTTTCTGGAAGATATTCAACTTGAACAGGTTGCAAAAGAACTTGGATATACCAAATACTATTTGTCCCAGAGTTTTAAAAAAGAAATGGGAATCTCGATCTCACAATATCTCACTCGAAAAAGGATTTCCTATTCCAAGGTACTGCTGGCAAATCCGCAGATAAGCATGCAATCGATCAGCAGCCGTTTGTTCTTCTCGAATCCGAGTCATTTTTCTTCCGTTTTCCGTAAACTGGAGGGAATAACTCCCAGCCAATACAGAAAGGAAAACCTGCCATGAAAATCATTATCGCCATCGACTCTTTAAAAGGAAGTCTCACCTCTCCGGAAGCAGGAAATGCTATTGCCGAAGGTGCGCGCAAAATCATGCCGGATGCGGAAATCCATGTCCTTCCGCTCGCGGACGGCGGAGAAGGTACGGTAGAAGCATTAACACTTGGTATGAACGGAACATTTACGAATGTGTCCGTAACAGGACCTCTGGGCGATCCGGTAGATGCTGTGTATGGTATTCTGGAATCATCCGGAGATGCTCCGTCAAAAAATGATATTGGGAAATCAAACGAAAAAGCTGCAGAAAAAACAGCAATTATAGAAATGAGTGCCGCAGCAGGAATCACTCTCCTTGCAGAGAAGGATCGAAATCCGCTGCATACAACTACGTATGGTGTAGGTGAAATGATTCTTGATGCGATACAAAAAGGCTGCCGACATTTCATTGTCGGCATCGGCGGCAGTGCCACCAATGACGGAGGCATCGGTATGCTCCAGGCACTTGGATACGGCATGCTGAACAAAGAAGGCAATCCGGTCTCTCCCGGTGCTAAAGGTCTCCGGGAGCTTTACCGCATTACCGATGAGCAGGTCATTCCGGAACTGAAAGAATGTACCTTTCGTATTGCCTGCGATGTAACAAATCCGCTCTGCGGCAAACAGGGCTGCAGTTCCGTCTTTGGTCCGCAGAAAGGTGCCGATCCTGCTATGATCAGCGAAATGGATCGGTGGCTGGCGGCTTATGCCGCACTTGCAAAAGCAAAATATCCTGCAGCAGATATGCAGTATCCGGGAACCGGAGCTGCCGGCGGTCTCGGTTTTGCCTTTCTTACCTTCACAAATGCCGTACTGGAATCCGGTATCCGGATCATTCTGGAAGAGACACGACTGGAAGAATATGTGAAGGATGCAGACATCGTTGTGACCGGTGAAGGACGCCTGGATTCCCAGACCGTCATGGGCAAAGCACCGATCGGTGTTGCTGCGATTGCAAAGAAACACAACCGAAAGGTAATTGCATTCTCCGGTTGTGTCACGGAAGATGCCGGCATCTGCAATGCACACGGAATCGATGCCTTTTTTCCGATTCTGCGAAAACCATCAACACTTGCAGAAGCCATGGATCCAGAGAAAGCAGAACAAAATATGACGGCAGCTGCCGAACAGGTATTCCGCCTGATCAAATCTTTTCAATAGTCTCCGTAAGCGCATCTCAGCGGGAGTTTCCGTTCCCGCTGAGATGCAGCAGGTCCTCGCTTAACTTCTGCGGCACTCCGCGCGGACCGCGAACCGTTCTTACATCATACTCCTCAGCCATTTTCTGCAGAGTAAACTGCTCTTTCGGATACTGATGAAGCTTACGGATCCTCATGATGCGATCGATTTGAATCTCCTCACTCTCTCCATTCCACGGAAGATTCACCTCTGTGATCTCGCAGCGATACAGAATGGCGGAATAAGGAACCGCAACATACATGTAGGCGATATCTCCGACTTCCATCTTCCGGCTTCCCTGCTTCCAGATGATCTCCTCCTCTGCGTCAAACGCAGCAACGATATCATAGTATTTCGGATTTGCCGGAATCAGCCATTCCTTCGGTACGCGGATACCGTACCTGCGTTTCTCTTCCTCTGTTGCTGTCAGGAAAAAGCTGTTGTCGATGCAATTCTGAATCGCCTTTTCCGAGACCGTACCATCCAGAAGCACCGTGAGCCACGATTTCTTGTTCATATGGTAAGCTGCAAAATAACCGGGGGTTCCAACCACAAAATTGATAAACTCCGGATCCGCTTTGACATTCATACAGGCAACCCGTCCATCCCCGGAGAGACCAAGCTTCTTTCGATCCACTTCCGAGAACAGAACAAACCACTTCTCATTATCCGTATGCCGCACGACAAAATAATCCGGAAACTTCGGGAATACATATTCCTCATGCAGCTGATACTTCTCTTCGATATACGCCAAAACTTCTGCAGGTGTCATACACTTTCTCCTTATTTTTTCCGTATGCTTATTTTATCACAGTTCCAAACGTTTCAACGATGTTTATATCGTATTTCCCGGCATTTCTAATCAACTACAGAAATTAAAAACTCTCTCTTTTTGGCAAAAAGAGCTGCTTCCTGTCAGGAAAACAGCTCTTTCATACATCGTTTTCTTATTCGTTTATCAGCCAGTGCCTCCTACACCGGATATTTTTATGCTTTAAGCATCCTGCTCCGGGGTCTCTGCAGCGGCATCTCTTCTCGCCTGATTCTCTTCTTTGATCTGCGGCATGAGCTTATCAAGTTTACGATATTTCATAAGAATCAAACCGGTTACGGCATAGAATACTGCCGGTACAAGACCATACAGGACTCTGATTGCAATCAGTGCAGACTGCGGCATTGTAGCAATATCTCCGGTGTATCCGACAAGCTGGAGAATGATTCCAAGTGCACCGGTACCAAGAGCTGCTCCGACTTTACCGGCAAGTCCGTTAACGCTTCCCATGGTACCTTCCATACGGTGATTGCCTTTCCATTCATTGTAATCTGCGCACTGCAGAATAATCAGAGCAGCCAGCATACTGGATGGAAGTGTTCCCATACCGCCGATTACGCTGCCAAGCATCAGGAGAACCATATTCGATCCTGCAAAGAAGTTGATAATACCTGAGAGCGCTGCCAATGCAAATCCTAACTGTACAACTCGAATAACCGACATCTTCTGAATCAGTTTCGGGAATAAGAATGGAATCGGAATACAGATAATCGTTGCCGCACTAAGAACACCCATCAATCCCAGATTTCCGACAATATACGTGAAATAATATGCACCAACTCCCATGTTGGTCATAATGTTAACAACCAGCGTTGACAATGCCAGAAGGAAAATATACGGATTGGATTTCAACACGGTTACAACGTCTTTGACTTTCAATCCATCAGACTTTGATGCAGCTGTATCTACGTCATACCGCTCTTTTACAAAAATCATACGGAGAAGTCCGATTGCAGCAAGCGGTACTGCAAACATACCAACCAGGCGGCTCCATCCGGCAGGAGAATTTACAACTTTCTGCATCATGGACGGGAATATCATGTTGAATGCAATTGCAACAACAATACTGTAAATGGATCCGTAAGATGTCAGCTTAATGATCTGTCCTTCCTTAAATGCACGAATCATATAGGGAGTAGAATTTGCATTTAAGAAAGTTGTACATACAGCATTCGCAAGTACATACATGGCAAAGATCCAGACATATTTTACCGTTGTACTGAATGATTCCGGAACGGAGAACAGCAGCCAGGTACACAGCCACAATCCAACAATAAATACTTCATAAGGTCTGCCGGTTCCCCATTTTGTCTTTGTCTTGTCAACAATGAATCCAGCAACTGCATCTGTAATTCCATCTGCAAATTTACTGAGCAGCAAAATTAAGCTGACACCTGCAGCCGGAACCTTCAATGCATCTGTACAGTACAGCATCAGACTTCCCATAATCAACACATTGATCGTTCGGGAAACTGCACTTGTCTGCCAGATCGTTAATTTTCCGAATCCAACCCTGTTTTCATCATTTTTTGATAGCTTCATGATTGTCCCCCTGTTCATGAATGTTCTTCTTGTTATTTCGCTTTCCTTGATATGTTTTCCGTTTCTGCTTTCGTCTCGCGATGACTTATTTCTTATGATTGTATTTTACGTATGCAGAGGACTTTCGTATATATAACCATTCGTCATCGGGTATACAAATTCGTCCTGTTCCCGAAACACCTAAAAGAAAATTCTACGCAGATCTATACTTCCGCTTCCTTCATATCGCAGATACAGCGTAAATTCACCATCAGGAAGTCTCATGTCACCGGAAATCATCTTCCATTCCGTCAAATCACTGTGAATCTCATATGTACCGATCTGATAGACCTTCTCTTTCACACAGCGGTGAATGGGCTGCGTTTTTCCGTATACAGCCGAAAGATCACTCTTATTCTTCTCTTTGACCGGGGATACATACACCTGCAGCCTTCCATCCGCCTTTCCTCTGATCTCCAATCCGGTTAATTTCGAATTTTCAAATCGGAAGGAACGATATCCCATGACGGAACCGTCATTGCAATTCCGAATATACTGTACCGGTACTTCACGATCTCCGGAGATCCGTTCTTCCGTTGGATCAAAGTCATTCTCATCCTGTGTAAAGAACGGATAATCCATTTTCATTGCATCCGGATGTGAGGATGCTGCACCGTTTTTTCCCATCAGATAACAGGCAATTGCTGCCGGATAACTTCCGCAGCCCGAAAGCGGTCCCGGATTTAAACCGCAGGAGGTAACCGGTACCTGTGCAATTTTTCCATTTGCATCAAAAAAGATTTCCTCAGCGCATCCCTGTCTGCTGTAATTTGTACGGTTGGTCTGTCGATGGTAGAACACATACCAGTGATCTCCTGCACGTTCAATTCCGCCGTGTGTATTTCCAAGATGATTCAAGGCTTCATCCATCGTTCTTCCATTCAGAAATACATCGCCGATACTCACCAGTGTTCCGCCAAAATGATAGTCTCGATCCGGATACCTGCTTATCGCATAGCACAGTTCCACACTCCGCACCGATGAATAGACAAAGTAATACATTCCATTGATTTTTCGAATCGAACTTGCCTCAAAAAATTCATGTCCTTCATATTCCGGATCATGATCCCGCAGATCCGGCATGAGTTTCTTCGGTTCTGTCTTCAATGTCACCATATCCGCTTCCAGGGTCATCACCTGTGACTGCTGTCTCGGCGGATCATAATCCAGACTGATCGGTGCATTGCCGGAATAGAGATAGACGCTTCCGTCATCGTCAACAAAAATTCCGGGATCAAACTGTATGTAGTCCCCCTCTCTTGTTCCAAGCGGAATTCCGTCCTTGTGGCATACCAGCCCCAGATATTCGAACGGCCCAGCCGGTGAATCACTAACAGCCACGCCGATTTCCGGCAGGAAATCCAGGCAGTAATAGAGATAATATCTGCCATCCGGTCCGCCTACCACATCCGGAGCCCACATCGCATGGACGCCGCGCGGATTAAGATCCTCTTCTTTCTGTGGCCTGATTCCGAACAGCAGTGTCTGCTCCGGAGCATCTTCCGGTATGTTCTGATTTCTCGGATCCTGATCTTTGCGATAGATCACACCCTCGTATCTCCAGTCGGTCAGATCTTCCACCGGTGCCGAATAACACACATAGTCATTCAGACAAAATCCTGCAGAACCGCAGCGATCATGGCTTCCGTATAAATAGATACGCTCTCCGAACAAATGCGGCTCACCATCCGGAATATATTCAAAAGAAGGTAAATATGGATTATATACCTGTTTCTTACTCATACTGTTTCTCTCCTTTTCTTCATATTATTTCGTTATTTTACTGCAGAAACAGCCAGACCTCGATTGCTGTATTTTTCCCCTTGAACGAAGATATTCACTTCTTCACTTTCTACCAGAATTACAGCCTGACTTCTTCCGTAGTAGGTGGTATAAATACCTTCCGTAAATCGTTCGTCAGTCATCGGATTTGCACTTCCAAATCCGAAAAGCGTTCCTCCCTCGACATGAACTGTCAGCGTATCATCCGCATTGCACTCGATTGTTCCATTTTCATCGGCGATGTTGATATTTACATAGAGAAGTTCTCCAACCTTTGCCTCTCCTTCCGGAAGAATCTGAATCTCCGTTTTTTCCGAAGCTGAGCACAGGCTGCTTTCCGCCGTACATGCACCTTCTGCATTGTATGTCTTCGCGGTCAGTATACCTGCATGATACGGAATTTCAAAAACAGCCGCTTTTTTCTCTGCTGTTTTTCGTCCGATTACTTCCCCATTAAGCAGAAGTTCCACTTCTGCATCATTGGTATACACTTCTACTACCGCATCATTTCCGTCACAATTCCGGTAAGACCAGTGTGGTCTTGCATCGGTTCCTCTCCACATTGCGCGGAACATAGGAACTCCCTGGTGGTTAACCGGACGAACACCGATATAAGGTTTGGAGTTTGCCTTCCAGATAACAGATGCCATTCCTGCTTCTGCCGTATCATCTCCAAGAATGTCAAATGCACCGGAATCTGCAAGCAGCCACGGATACGGCTTCTCAAATCCGTCTGCATCATTGCTGTATGACCAGCTTCCAAGACCAACTTCTCCGATGTAAT
This sequence comes from Eubacteriales bacterium, assembly GCA_030527665.1. Classification (GTDB taxonomy): domain Bacteria; phylum Bacillota; class Clostridia; order Lachnospirales; family Lachnospiraceae; genus Bilifractor. Next base: position 6,536 of record JAUNAK010000015.1, on the reverse strand, counting down.
CCCATGCGGTCCACATAAAATCACCGATAAGATAGGGATATTTCTCCACCATTTCCCAGTTATCCGCCAGATCCTGCGGGAAGGTCTCACTTCCAACCACAATACGTTCCGGATGCAGATTCCCTTCAATCGCATAACGGCTGGAAGCATAATTGTATCCGCAGATATCAAGTGCATTCAAAATCGGAGTTGATACCTGATCTGCATCTTCACGGGCAGCTGCCTGAATCATACGTTTGCCCATCATCTGAATCTGCTTGTTAAATTCCGTACTGTCGATTTTTTTCGGTGTATCATTTTCTTTTGCCTGATCACTTACAACAGCTTCCACCGGATTATTTACTTTCATCTTCGCCATTAAAATAAGGGTCAGATTTAATCCCGCAGTCAGCGGACGGGTAGAATCCAACTTCCTGAGTTTCTCTATGATCTGTTTGCCAAGCGCAGTGCCTTCCTCGTTATGCGGCTCCGTCACCTCGTTTCCAACGGAGTACATTACCACCGACGGATGGTTGAAGTCCTTCTGCACCATCATCTGAAGATCTGTCTCATAACGATCCAGAAAACCATTTCCAAAATCATAGGGTGTCTTCTTATCTGTCCAGGTATCCCAGGTCTCGTCCATGACATAGATACCTAAGGTATCACATGCTTCCAGTGATGCTCTGGAAATCGGGTTGTGTGAAGACCTCACTGCATTAAATCCAAAAGCTTTCAACCTCTCGATTCTTCTCCAGTCACTCTTTTCGAATGCTCTTGCTCCCAGAATTCCATGATCATGATGCAGACATCCTCCTTTCAATTTCATCGACTCTCCATTGACAAAGAAGCCATTCGGAGACCACTCTATTTTGCGAATTCCAAATCGATTCGTCTGTTCATCAATGCACACACCATCTTTTAACAGTTTCGTACGACACTCATAGAGATGAGGATGTTCTGCATTCCAGAGATTTGCCCTTTCAATCACCACTTCACACTTCGCATGAAGCGGTGTATGGATCTCTGCAATTTTTTCATTCCTAAAATAGATTTCATGATATAAAGTATACGCAGATTTCTCAGAAACCTCTTCTGCTGCAGACTGTTCAGAGGTCTTCGGCACGCCTGTTTCCATATCCGCTGCTGCAAAATTCACTGCAGTCCCAATCGCAATTTTTGCCGGTGCATAAGAAATCGTCTCAATTCGAACACCAGCCGGTGCAATATGGGTCTGCGGCATTTTTAAAAGCCACACCGGGCGATAGATTCCTGCACCGCCGTACCATCTGCTCCTGGGATGTTCTTCATCATGTACAAGAACACGAAGTTCATTCCCCTGCCCGTATTTCAGATTTTTCAGTTCTACACGAAACATGGAATATCCGTAGCTGCATTCCCCCTGCAGTTCTCCGTTCAAATACACCTCTGCCTTTGGATAAACACCTTCGAATTCCAGCATCAGAATCTGCTCTTTACAATCATCCGGCACAGTAAAATTCTTCTCATATACATAGGTTCCACCTAAGAAATATGCCTCACTTCTGCCGGACGGTGCTTCTGCAGATCGTCCCTTCTCCTGCATTGCATCATGCGGAACTGCTACCGCATGCAATTCCTTTCCCAGTTCTCCGCATTTCCAATGATCCGTAAAACGTAAGCGTTCCATTTTTGCCTCCTTACTCAGCGATACAGATTGTCTGAGTCTAGGATATTAAAAAATCATATTTGGAGACATCTAAAAATTGGCTTTTCTGTATCATATTTGCGCAACCTGAAAAACGCTTTGCCTATATCTCAAGTTGTCGCGGCACTCATCGAATACTCATGCCAGCATGGCATGCTCATCACTGCTCGCCTAATACCAGATGGGAGGTCTGTATTGCCGAGAATACAGACCTCCCATCTAAAAATGTCCTATCTTATTCGTGAAATGGTATCTTTATCAGATCTCAATGACATAATTCGCTTTGCGCTCTTTTGCAGCCGGAACCTCGCCTTCGCCGTATCCAAGAATACAATTTGCAACGCCTACATAATTCTCATCCAGTCCCCACTCTTTCAAAAGGGCAAGACCTTCTTCTGATTCGAATACTTCCTTTGCCCGATAGATGTAGCAGGAATCTACACCAACTGCATGTGCAGCGTTTAAGAGATTTCCCGCAACCAGTACCGCATCATCAAACCATGTCGGCGCTGCTGCTTTGTTTCCGAATACGATTGCTACAACCGGTGCGCCATAGAACGGATCCATGTCTCTTCCCATTACTTTTGCATTCATCGCTGAGATTTTATCTCTAACCTCTTTGTTCTTCACCAGAACAATTACCGGGGACTGTTTGCCCATGCCGGTCGGCGCATATGTAGCTGCTTCCATGATGGCATCCAGCTTTTCCTGCTCTACCGGCTTATCGCTGTAGCGTCTTACGCTTCTTCTTGTTTTTAATGCTTCCAGTACCTGATTTTCCATGATGATTTCCTCCCAAATAGATCTGCGTTTTTCTCTCCATCTGCTAAAGAATGAGAGCTGTGTATAATTTGATTATAATTGAATTACAGACAAAAACAAGCGCAGTACCTCAAAAGCTGAGATACTGCGCTCCTGTTACTCACCAATAGATCTGAGACCTCTCTATTCCACGTCATTCTCGATATCTTTGATTTTTCTTGCAGGCACACCGCCTACAAGTGTGTTGTCAGGAACATCCTTTGTAACTACCGCTCCTGCAGCAACAACTACGTTATTACCAATCTTTACTCCAGGAAGAATCGTCACATTCCCTCCGATCCAGACATCATTTCCGATGGTAACCGGCTTGGCAATGCCCAGATGTTTTCTTCTTCCCATTGGTGTGAGCGGATGACCAACTGTGGATATAAGCGTATTCGGACCAATCATTACATTATCGCCTATGTATATTTCACGAATATCGAGCATGGTAATATTGTAATTTCCGGTAAAGTTATTGCCGATGTGGATATTCCTGCCATTATCACAGTTGAACGTTTTTGCTATCCAGACATCTTTGCCCATTGATCCCAAATGTTCTTTTAAACATTTTCTCTGCGCGTCAAAATCCAGAGGATGCAGCGCATTAAACTCCATTGTCCAGATGATTGCCTGTTCTTTGAGAGCATCTACTTCTTCGTCATCATAGCAATAGGCAAGTCCTGCTCTCAGTTTTTCTAATTCTGTCATCGTATTTCTACCTCATTACGCTTCGATCTTGTATGCAGCTTCGATCTCTGCCACATACATCACACTGTAATCCTGATCCGGGAAGCAGGCTTCTGCAAGTGCTGCATCCAGGAAATTCTCCGGTTTCTGTTCCTGCACATACAAAATTTTACAATTCAGAACGATTTTGCCTTCTTCATATGTTGGCTGCCCATCCACATGCGTAAGATGAAGACCGGATTTCTCGATTTTATCAGGCATATCAGCCCCCGAATTACTTCCGAGGAATCCCATTTCCCGCTGTCTTCCATCAAAAAATGTCATTGTGAATCTGCCGGATGCATCCATAAACTTTTTCGTATTCCGCTGCGGACGGATATACACGATTGCAATCTTCTTTTCCCAGAGATTGCCAAGTGCTCCCCATCCTGCCGTAAGCGTAGCTGCAGCACCATTATTCTCTGCTGTTACGAGATACCAGTTATCCCGCATTGCTGTTACCGGATCGATCATTCTGCTGATTTCATTTAATGCTATTTTCGATATTTTCATGATTGCTGCCTCCACATTACTTTTCATCTATGTTTTATTGTCATTTATTTTATCCTGACAACACATAAAATACAGCGCTAAATATTAAGTATTGCAGTGGCATTTTCTCATATGTCGGGTTATAATATCCAAAACAAACATGTAATATGAAAACCCAAACAAACTCGTAAGAAAAATTCAAAAAAAGCTTCTCAGTTAGTTTCTTATTTCAGCAAGGAGTGCATTCATGAGACCAGAATTACTGGAACGATCCATCAGCAAGCTCGGAAAAGATTTTGAAAAAATTGACTGGAAATATTTAAAAACGTCCCCTGGTGATAAGCGTGAAAAGACGCAGCTCTGGCCGGGCAGAGCTGATGAAGATGTGATGATCTGTGTATATAAGGGAAAAGAAATGCTGGAATCGTTTCACCGACAGGACTTTTTCTTCTTTAATTTCGCTTACCAGGGTGATTACAGTGCCCTCAGTTATCTGAGCAACAATCGCATTACGATTCACGAAAACGAGTGCTATATCGGACAGCCTTATGCCGGATATTCCATCAACGATTCCGGCGAAGAAGAAAAAATCATTGTGGGCGTCCTGATTCAAACAGAAGCATTTTTCAGAACCTTCTTTCATGTTCTGTCATCCGATAAACATTTATTTGAATTCTTCCTTACTCCTCAGATCAATGAATTCTCGGAGGAATATATCCGTTTACAATTTGAGGATACCTTTTCTGTAAGAAATCTGCTGGAGCTTATGATTGTAGAGTATGCACAGCAAAAAGAAGATACACAGTCCATTCTGCGTCCTCTCACACTTGCCCTCCTCATGGAAGTGGCAAGAGAATATAAAAAATCTGTCCCGCAGGAGTCGGAACGTACTCTTGCAGAACAGATCGTACAATACATCGGTGAAAATTTTGACCATTGTTCCTTACAGGACATTGCAAAACATTTTTCTTATCATCCCAATTATCTATCCGGACTTTTAGCCAAAGAACTTGGCAAAACGTTCTCGGAAATACTTTTAGAACAGCGGATGGAACGTGCGGTATCCCTGATGAAAGGAACCGCTCTTCCTAACTCTGAAATAGCAGCCTTATTAGGATATACCAACAGCAGCAATTTCTATAAAGCATTCCGGGAGTATTACGGCGTTGCTCCGCGGGAATATATCAGCAAAACAAACCTGACTTAACTTCTTCTCAAAAGCTTTGCCCGCTCCAGCAGGACTGCCGCCAGTATGCCGATGCCGGCTCCGGTCAGTGTTCCTGCAGCCAGAAGTACCGGAAAATACACCACCAACTGGTAGGTCTCTACCACCAGAACTGCCACGGCAAGCTGGGCCATATTGTGTGCGACTCCGCCTGCAATGCTGACTCCCATTACCCCGAATCCGGGAATTTTTCGGATCAGCCACATCACCAGCAGTGAAATAAGACCGCCGCTGAGCGAAAACAGCATGCTGTACAGATTTCCGAACAGAAACCCTGTCAGCAAAATCCGCATACAGGAAACGACCAGTGCTTCACCAATAGTTCCTGTGTACAGCAGAAGCACGATCACCAGATTGGCCAGTCCCAGCTTGATTCCCGGGAATCCCGCATAAAAAGGGATCAGTGATTCCACATAACTGAGGATCATCGCCAGTGCCGTCATCAAGGCCAGTCGAGTAAGCCGCTGCACGCCGCAGCTGCTCTGCCCATTCTGTCTATTCCGTACTTCCCCATTTCCCTCAGAAGAATTTATTATTCTTTTTCTCTTTTCTGCTTCACTCATCCGGCGATCACCTCCGGTTCTTCATCGGAAGCATTTGTTCCGATAATTTTCAGCACTACCCGGTTCGGCAGACAGACAATACTTCCGCCCTTCCGATCGATCGGTTTCGTTTTTACGCAGATGTGGTCCGGACAGTCCGCCTCCGTCATGGTTACAACGCCGTTTTCGATCCGGCAGACATTGGTACTGCCGATCTTAATCGTCTGGTCATCTCCCAGGGAGTAGCTTCCATAGCTTTCTCCGTCGATGGTGATTTCCAGCCTGGCATCGCTTTTCTCCGGCATCATGCGAGATATAATAAAGGATACTCCTGCAAGCAGCAGCAAAACCGCAAACAGGATCAGATCTTTTCTTTTCATAGCTCAACTAATTTCCAAAATCCGTATATAAAATTGCCGACTGCCCGCCGACGAAAATGGCCTGCACATCGTCTCTGCTCTGCACATAGGCGATCCCTCTTTCGCTTCCCAGCAGAAAGCAGACCGTACTCAGCAGATCTCCCTCCAGCGAGGAATCCGATACGATGGTTACCTGTGACAGATCCGACACCGCCGGATAACCGGTACGTGCATCAATGATATGATGATACTGCCTGCCGTCTTTTTCAAAATACCGCTCATACGTACCGGAAGATACCACTGACCGGTTCTCGGTTTCCACCACCGTCAGCGTTTCTCCTCGAAGTGAAAACGGCTTCTGAATTCCGACCTTCCAGGGATTTCCGTTGTTATTTCCCAGTGCATACACATTTCCCCCGAGGTTGATCACTGCCGCAGAAGCACCTTTTGCTGTCAGATATTCTTTCAGTCTGTCAGCTGCATACCCTTTTACCAGAGCGCCCAGGTCCAACCGGATATCCGCAGAATCAAAGGTAAGTGTCTGTCCGTTGAGATGGATTCCCGTTCCGTTAACCTTCCGAAGTGCTGTCTGCACATCTGCTTCCGCCGGAACCTCCGGGTTTTCCCCGGTAAAATCCCACAGTTCCAATACCGGCTCAACCGTGATCTGAACCTCACATGACTTAAGTCACGTGGTTCCTACGAACACCCGACTATCGTCG
>JAUNAK010000140.1 GCA_030527665.1 Eubacteriales bacterium | reverse complement strand
AGATTAAAACTCCATGGACTTTACTATAATTTATTTACATAGACCACATAATGATTTTCGTGAAGGATCTTGACAAAACGGCTCAATCTCTCATAGAGCGGTTCCGCCTTCTCCCCGAATTCCGTCTTAACAGCTGTTCCAATTTCATAAATGGAACGCTGTCCATCCATCTGCCGCCACACAAAGGATCCGAACTCATCCAAGGCAATATTGCTGTACCTCGGACGCTTAAACAGCTTTTGTGCGATCCAGTTGAATAATCCTTTGTTCTCCATCCGAATCTCGATATTTCCCTGTGCGTTTACCTGTGTTTCATACAGCTGATTGTGACGCGGGATATAGTCTAAATAATTTTCCTTCTTCTTTGCCATTCTTCTCCCCTCACTTCTGCAAAGCAGAAGCTGTTTGTCTGTACAAAATCGGAGGATCACTGCCGTTCCGAACCAGGACATGCAGCAATCCTCCTAAGTATACTATATTTTATGCTTTTTTGCTCTTCTTGTTAATAAAATACACGAAGCATGCAACAAGCAGAGCAAATACAATGCATGCGCCGATCTGTCCCAGATTGATCACACCGGAAACATCCGTATTGAATCCCACTACGGTAAAGATTGCAAGGATAACACCGATCAGTCCCTCGCCGGCGATCATACCGGAAGCAAACAAGGTTCCATTCTCTACTTTGTTCTTTCTCTCTTCCTCGGTAACGTTCTTTCTCTTGTCTACAACAAGTCGAACGATTCCGCCAACCATCATCGGGGTAGACAGATAAATTGGAAGATACAGACCAACCGCAAACGGAAGTACCGGAATCTGCAGGATCTCAACAACCAATGCAAGGAAAATACCGGTAAAGATCAGCGGCCACGGAAGATTACCCTCCATAACGCCCTCTACGACCATCTTCATCATACCTGCCTGCGGAGCCGGAAGCTCTGCGGAGCCGTAACCCCAGGCACTGTTCAGAATATACAGAACAAAACCGATGGCAACAGCGGATACGGACACACCGATCACCTCACCGATCTGCTGTTTCCACGGTGTGGCACCAACAATAAAGCCGGTCTTCAGATCCTGCGAAGTATCTCCTCCGATGGCAGCGGCGATACAGATAACGGAACCAATGGAGATCGCAGCGATCATTCCCTTTGTACCGATATTTCCGGTTGCCTTCAGCACGATCGTTGCAACGAGCATTGTCGCGATCGTCATACCGGATACCGGGTTGTTGGAACTTCCTACGATACCTACCATACGGGCAGATACGGTAACAAAGAAGAATCCAAAAATAACGATCAGGATCGCTCCGAGGAAGTTCACCGGAACCTGCGGGGAAAGCCAGAGTGCAATGGCAATCAAGCCCACACCGATCAGTACGATGTTCATCGGAAGATCTTTTGTTGTTCGGTTGTTGACAGCCGCTTTTTTACCAAAGCTCTTCATTGCTCCTGCAAATGTGCGAACAATAAGCGGAAGGGATTTCAGCAGAGAGATCACACCACCGCAGGCAACCGCACCGGCACCAACGTAACGAATATAGCTGCTCCAGATTCCTGCAGCTCCAAGCTCTGCTACCGATGCCTTTGCCGGGAAGATCAGTTCCGGAACGGCACTGCCGAAGATATAGATCATCGGCATAAGTACAAACCATGCGATCGTACCGCCGGCCAGCATGTAGGAAGAGATCTTCGGTCCACAGATATAGCCAACGCCCAGCAGAGACGGAAGAACGTCCATTCCGATGCCGGAACCCGGATAGCTCTTGAAGTCATAAGCAACTTCAGACGGGAATACCTTCAGTCCGTCGGTAATAAATTTGTACACAGCGGCAATTCCCAATCCAGAGAATACCAGACCGGCCTTCGCTCCACCCTCTTCACCAGCGAGGAGAACTTCGGAACAGGCGGTTCCTTCCGGATACGGCAGTACACCATGCTCTTCAACGATCAGAGCATTTCTCAGCGGGATCATGAAAAGCACACCGAGAACACCGCCAAGAAGAGAGATCAGGGCAATCGTTACGACGGAAGGAAGCTCTACAGCACCTTCCTCTGCCCACATAAACAAGGCCGGAAGTGTAAAAATTGCTCCGGCAGCAACAGACTCACCGGCAGAACCGATCGTCTGGACCATGTTATTTTCCAGAATAGAATCCTTACGCATGATCACGCGGATAATACCCATGGAAATAACAGCAGCGGGAATCGAAGCAGAAATCGTCAATCCTACTCGAAGTCCCAGATAAGCATTTGCAGCTCCGAACAGAACGGCCAGAAGAATACCAATGATCACGGATGTCACGGTAAACTCCGGAAGTACCTGGTCGGCAGCAACATAAGGCTTAAACTCTTTGTTGTCACTACTCATTATATTTTCCTCCTGTTTTCGCGTTTTAAAATGACTGGTGTTCATTTTTACGCAGTAGGTCTCCAGTTTACCTTTACGAAAGATAAAAGTCAATTCCTGCGAGTCTGCAGGAATGTCTCTTTTTTGATACAAAATGCTAAGCAATTATGTAAGTTCCGCTACAAACACGAAGGCAGGCAAAACACCGATCAAATTCGATGTGCTGCCTGCCAAATCTCTTCTATTATACTTTCTATGAAATACCTCTAAGCCAGTGTTCCCACAGTGCTCCTCATTGTTTCACGAATGGAG
>JAUNAK010000014.1:7742-44414 GCA_030527665.1 Eubacteriales bacterium | reverse complement strand
GCAATACGAAGGATTGCATGCTCCGTTTACAAGAGAAGGCGTTGCGCTTTTTGAACGCAGCAATGCATTTTATATGCTGACATCCGGAATGACGGGGTATGTGCCGAATAAAAGCGATTCTGCCATAGCTGATACATTGGAGCATCCGTTTAAGAGTATCGGTGATCCGCATGTAAACGATAAAAGCCAGGCATCTTTTAACAGCCAGATATCCCAGGTTTTTCGTGTACAGGGGAAAAAGGATCTGTATATTGCAATTGCAGACCGCTGGCTTCCGGATATAGAGGTTGATGCGCAGCTGGCGGATATAATGGAACGGGCCATTGCATCGCACTATGATCCTGAAAACTATAAAGCAACGCCTGAAGAACAGAGGATCATGCAGAATACATCGAAGCTGGAGCATGCAGATACGTCGGCATCCACGTATGTTTGGCTTCCTTTGCAGTTCGATGGAACAAAAGTGCAGATTCAATGGAGAGACGCATGGACAATCGAAGAGTTTGAATGAGGTAAATAAAGATGATACATATTCTGGTGGTAGAAGATGACGAACGTTTAAATCGATCGGTATGCAGATATTTGAATGATAACGGCTTTCAGGCAGAAGGATGCTTAAATGCTCCTGATGCATATGATGCACTATATAACAGCCTTTTTGATTTGATCATATCCGATATTATGATGCCGGAGATTGATGGTTTTGAATTTGCGAAATCAGTGCGAAATATCAATGCCAGAATACCGATTCTGTTTATGTCAGCCAGAGATGATCTGACTGCTAAACAGAAGGGATTTCAGATCGGAATTGACGATTATATGGTCAAGCCGATTGACCTCGATGAACTGATTCTGCGTGTCCGAGCCTTGCTGCGGCGTGCAAATATTGAAACGGAACGGAAGATAACGATCGGAAATCTGTTTTGGATGCAGACGCCTTCACTGCCGAAGTGGAAGGAAATGAAATTTCGCTGACAACAAGAGAATTCAATCTGATCTATAAGCTTTTATCCTATCCGAAAAAGACCTTTTCACGAGCGCAGCTGATGGATGAATTCTGGGATGTGGACAGCAGTACAAGTCTGCGGGCAGTTGATGTGTATGTAACCAAACTCAGAGACAAGCTGTCTGCCTGCACCGGGTTTGAAATTGTCACTGTTCGGGGGCTGGGATATAAGGCGGTGCTGAAATGAAAGATCGATTTCCAAAAACAATTTTCTTTATTCTGTTTGGAGGTCTGCTGCTGATGTCCGGCCTGCATACCGGCCTGATCCTGTTGATTGAACGAATGCCCGTCCATGATGGAATTAAAACAGCGATCCCTCTGCTGTACTGGGCCTGTGTTTCTCTGTTCCTCACCTCTATTGTGCGAAGTCAGATTCATAATTCCTATGAGGTACCGATGCAGAATCTTGCCAGAGCAGCTGAAAAAGTTGCCTCCGGTGATTTTTCCGTCTATGTTCCTGCTGTACATACTCCGGATAAAACCGATTATCTGGATGATATGATCCATGATTTCAATAAAATGACGGAGGAACTGGGAAGTATCGAAACACTGAAGACAGATTTTATATCCAACGTTTCTCATGAAATGAAAACACCGATTGCGGTTATCAGAAATGATGCTCAGATCATTCAGAACGGAAATCTAAGCAGAGAAACACTGCAGGAATATGCCGGAAATATTATTGTTACAACGGACAAGATGACGCAGCTGATCACAAATATACTGAAGCTGAATAAGCTGGAGAATCAGACGATCGTTCCCGACATAAAGAGCTATGATCTTAGTGAACAGCTGTGCGAATGCATCTTCCGGTATGATTCCCGTCTGGAGGAAAAACAGATCGATCTGGAAGTCCAAATGGAAGATCGGATGATGATTGATGCAGATCCTGAACTCTTAAGTATTGTCTGGAATAATCTGCTGTCAAATGCCATTAAATTCACGGATATGAATGGAAGCATATGGATCGAGCAAAAAAATCCGGAAAACGAAGTGCAGATTATTATTCGAGACAATGGCTGCGGTATGAGCGAAGAAACAATAAAACATATTTTTGACAAGTTTTATCAGGGAGATACCTCACATGCAGCAGAAGGAAACGGACTTGGGCTGGCTTTGTCCATGCGTGTTCTGCAGTTGATGAACGGATCTATGGAAGTAACAAGCACCCCCGGAGAAGGATCCAGCTTTCTTGTTACACTGCCTCGTACAAATGTACAGCGCTGATGCGGTAATCTGACAGATAAAATCCAGGATCAGGGAGCTAATTATAGAAGCGAATTGCAGAATCATACATATATATGACTGCGATAGAAGGTGATTGCATAGAATGAATGAAAAAAATTATGTTCAATATGATTATCTGGAAATACCGGTCAGTTCCGACAAGCTCTCTATGCTTCTTGACGGATATGAGAGCTTTGGCTGGAAAGAGGATGTCCGATTAACGGAAAAGAATCAGAAGATCCTTCTTCGACGTCCGCGGCATATTATGAATAAAGCAGAACTGACCAGACTGCAGCGAAATTTTGAAGCATGCATAGATGAAATTCAGCGAATGGAGAAGGCAAGAGAATTAAATGCCGTTCTTGCAGCTATAGCAACCGGCCTGTCGGGATGCGCCTTCCTTGCAGGAGCCGTTTTTGCCTTTCTTGGAGATCCCCCGCTTATCTGGTTGATGATTCTGCTTGCAATTCCCGGATTCGCCTGCTGGATGTTTCCGTTTCGGGTAAAAAGAATGGTACTGGACAGGGAAACCAACCGCCTGATTCCTCTTATTGAAGGTAAATACGATGAGATCTACACGATCCTGAACAAGGGGAAACGCCTTATATGAGATAAATGATAACCGACACTCCTTCGGATAATTATGTTGAATTTATCACCCGATGGAAATAAATAATCTAAGGTAATATTTTTCAGATTAACAAAACAGAAACAATCCAAAAACAAAGCGCCAACAAAGCTTTTATATTCTTACATCATCAACAGGAACACAAAACAAAATATAAAATGATGAAAGGATATAAAAAACTATGAAAACAACGTATTTATTGACAGGAGCCGCAGGATTTTTGGGAAGTCACATCTGTGATACATTGCTGGAGCGGGGAGATCATGTTCGTGCACTTGTTCTTCCAAATGACAAATCAGTAAAATTTGTTCCGAAAGAAGTCGAAATCGTAGAAGGCAATCTTTGTGATGTAGATTCTCTGGAAGCATTTTTTACAGTTCCCGAAGATACGGCTACGATCGTGATCCATTGTGCGAGCATGGTAACGGTCAATCCGGAATACAACCAGAAGCTGATCGATATCAACGTCGGAGGTACTCAGAATATGATCGATATGTGTCTGAAGCATGAGGAATGCAAGAAGATGGTTTATGTCAGCTCCACAGGAGCAATTCCGGAGCTTCCGAAAGGACAGAAGATCCGTGAGGTCAATCGCTTTGATGAGAATGATGAGCACATCGTCGGATGGTATTCCAAATCCAAGGCAATGGCTACACAGGCAGTACTGGATGCGGTACATGATCGCGGGCTGCAGGCCTGCGTTGTTCACCCCAGCGGAATCCTCGGACCGAAGGATTTTGCTGTAGGTCAGACGACAGGTGTTCTGATTCAGATCATGAAAGGGCAGATGAGTGCCGGTATGGGCGGATCCTTTAATCTCTGTGATGTACGTGATCTGGCAGCCGGATGTGTGGCTGCAGCAGATAAAGGCGAGGTTGGAGAGTGCTACATTCTCGGCAACGAAGAGGTAACACTGAAAGAAATTTGTACCATGATGAAAGAAGAAGCACCGGAAAGCAAGCCGCCGAAGATGTTCCTTCCTCTGGGTATCGCATATAAACTCGCAGAGTTCATGGAACGCCGTGCAAAAAAGACCGGCAAACAGCCGCTGATGACCACTTTTGCTGTTTATAATCTGGCTAGAAACAATACATTCGATTACAGCAAAGCAAAAAAGGAGCTGGGATATACCACACGTCCTTACAGCGAAACGATTCATGATGAGATCGGATGGCTCCGCGAGGTATGCCTTGTTTAAGGCTGTGCATATTCTCTTTTCGGATTTTTTTCAACACATTTATGAATTTTTATTTTCAATGCGATATTTTCCGGGAGTCTGTCCGAAGTATTTCCTGAATCGTTTGTTGAAATAATTATTGTCGGAATAACCAACAAGAAAACCGATTTCCTGCACTGTCAGCTTTGTTGTTTTCAGAAGTTCTGCAGACTTCTCCAGACGTGTCCGTGCAATATAATCACTTATTGTCATTCCGGTATCCTGCCTGAACATTCTGGACAGGTGGGGAATAGAATATCCGGATACCTTTGCAAGATGTTCCATAGTCAGTTCCTGGGAATAATTGTAATAAATATAGTCCATGACAGCGATGACAGCAGGAGTGCAGCCATCGCTGTTGCGCTTTTGTTCGGCAACCGCATTTGCAAGGTTTAAAATCAATTGTTCCAGGGAATCATCCGGTATGCCGTTCTTTCTGTTGCTGTTCTCGGCCTGAACCTGCTGCTGAGTCAATTCATCGATCAGAATAACAGAAAGCCCTCCGCGTTCCGCAGCTTTTCGCGCAAGTGCACGCATAATAGAAGACGGATTCCGGTATGATGTACTGCGATAATTTCGTTCTGTATACTCTCTGGAATCATTTTTCATCGTGCTGAAGATATCTTTCAGATTATTGACATCACCAGCCGTGATTGCATTCAGAAGTTTGTTTTCATTCTCATATCTGCGGTAAATGTCGGAATAATCAATGGCATCTGACAGATGCTGTGAATCCGGAGATCCTTCGTTTTCAAATCCGTATAGTGAACGAAAGGTGAATTCCGGAAGATCCTCATAAAATGAAACAAGGCATGCACGAATCGTATGGTAGCAGTCAGTCGACTGCAGATACGGATAATTTGTATATCGAAGTCGAATCGGGGTTATATGTGAAATCGGAAAACCGTTTTTGATAAGCAGTGTCTGAATCTTTGATTCATCAAAAAATAATGTTACATACGGACCGATCATATATGTTGATCCGTGAACCCGAAAAAGAATCTCATGTATCCCGAGTTTATCTGTTATCTCATAAAAAACATTTTCTTTCATAGAATCCGAAAGAAGCTGCAGTGCATCCTTTGTAAAGAGCGGCTGGATGTTTTTATCATAACAGTGAGTCTCTTCGAATAAGGTTATATAATCCGGCATTTCTTCCAATATACCAACATCTGTATGAAGCAGAGATTTAAATAAACGCTGTAAGATCATTGTTACATTCATATTTTCGTATTCTCCGATCGTCATGTATTCATAAATACTTTTTTCTGCATCTGCAGATGGTCAGAATTCCTGTAAAAAAGGGAGAATCTCATCTACAGTGAAAGATATTGCAATATAATATAATAATACTATATATCATACATTAATACTATCTGTTCATTTTTACTTCGAATAAAATTAAATCATAAAAACAGAAGATCTTTCAGAGATATCCGGAATCCGCGAAAACAATTGTGATTTAATTTTCAAGAAAGTGATGGATAATATGGGAACAGAAGTAATTTATCGGAAAGCAAAGTTATGGCAGGTTATTTGCTACGCATTTAATGCATTCATTGGAATGAGTGTTTACACATTAATCGGAATGGCCAGCTATTCTGCGAATCTCGGATTTGGTATTGCAACCGCAGCGGTTGGATTGATCCTGACTTTTACACGAATTCTGGATGGAGTAACCGATCCGCTGCTTGCTATTCTATATGACAGTGTTAATACAAAATTCGGTAAAATCAGGCCTCTTTTGTGTCTGGGATTTGTCATTGAAGCACTTGCTCTTCTGAGCATGTTCGTATGGTTTCCGGGTAAAACAGCCGGAGTCGGCGGACTTGTATTATTCGTAGTATTATATGTGATCTATGTCATCGGATATACCATTATTAATATGACAGCTCAGACGATTCCGGCATTGATCAGCAATGATCCGAAACAGCGTCCTCTGATCGGTGTCTGGGTTACGGCATTCAATTATCTGCTCCCGATGAGTCTTGGTATTTTATTTAATGTTGTACTGCTGCCTATGTATGGCGGAACCTATACGCTTGACTATCTTGCAGCTGCATGCAAAATCTGTATGGTTATTGCTCTTATTGGACTGCTGTTTGTCTGTCTTGGAGTTTCGGCATATGACAAACCAGAAAATTTCGCAGGTTTCAATGCGAGAAATGAGACGATTAAGATCAAAGATATGCTCATTGTTCTTAAAAACAATCGGCCGCTGCAGTGCTTTGTTGCATCAGAAGCATCCGATAAGCTGGCACAGATAGCAGGATCACAGTCTATCATAACGACAATGCTCTATGGAATTCTGATCGGTAATATGGGTTTATCTACCATATTGAATATGATTGCAATGCTTCCATCCATTCTGTTCGCTGTTTTGGGAGCAAGATATGCGGGAAAGCACGGAAGCAAAGAAGCAATCGTTACCTGGACGAAGGTATCCATGGGAATCACAGTAATTATGACTGTTTTTCTCTTTGTGATCGATACAACACAAATTGCAGCGATGCTGAGTGTTCCAATGATCCTTTATACATTGATTACATTTGCATTGAACGGATCCAAAATGTGTATTACAACGGCAAACACCTCCTATATGGCAGATGTAATCGACTATGAACTGGATCGCAGCGGAGAGTATATTCCTGCCGTTATTACCGGCGTATACAGCTTTGTTGACAAGATCATTTCTTCTTTTGGTGCTGCAATTGCAGCAGGTGCGGTTGCTCTGATCGGGTATACGGAAACAATGCCGCAGCCGGGAGATCCACTGACAACACCTGTCATCATAGTGACCATTGCAATGATGTATATTTTCCCGCTCATCGGATGGATCTGTACACTTATTGCCATGAAATTCTGCCACCTTGATAAAGAAGAAATGGTTCAGGTTCAGAAACGCATTGCAGACAGAAAAAAATCAGTACATGGAGAACAGGAATAAAATGAGAAGTATTATTTGCTGGAATGAAGGCTGGACATTTACGAAAAACGAAATAACGTCAGCAGTTGATCTTCCGCATACCTGGAATGCAGAAGACGGCCAGACAGGACCGGAACAGTACTTCCGTGGAGAATGCCTGTATACAAAGACCTTTAAAAAACCAGGAACGGCCGATAGAGACAGAATCTATGTAGAATTTCGAGGGGTAAATTCTTCTGCAAAGGTCTGGCTGAACGGTATGAAACTGGCGGAGCATGACGGCGGATATTCGACCTTTCGAGTTGACCTGACGGAATACCTGCAGGAAAGCAATGAGCTTAAAGTATATGTCGATAACAGCGCCAATGATCGCGTATATCCGCAGAGAGCAGACTTTACCTTTTACGGGGGCATTTACAGGGATGTATACCTGATTACTGTTTCCGAAAGTCACTTTGATCTGGATTATTTTGGAAGCAGCGGACTTCGAATCACGCCGCATATTGAAGGCGATACAGCTGCAATTGATTTTATGACCTATTCCGTTGGTTTTGCAGAGGAAATCCGCGTAACGGTCGCCGAAACGGGAGATCAGCTTTCACTTGCACTTTCAAATGAAAATGGGAAGCTTGTCGGTTCAGGATCGATAATCATTCCGAATGTTCATCTCTGGAACGGTCTGGAGGATCCCTATCTGTATCATGTAAAGGCGGAACTGATCCGGAACAGTGAAATAGTGGACTGTGTCGAAGATCGCTTCGGCTGTCGAACGTATTATGTGGATCCGGAGAAGGGCTTTTTCCTGAATGGAAGAAGTTATCCGCTGCATGGTGTATCCCGCCATCAGGATCGTCTGGGAGTCGGAAATGCTCTTACCAAAGAGATGCATCGGGAGGATATGGAACTGATCCTTTCGATGGGAGCCAATTCCATTCGACTGGCACATTATCAGCACGATCAGTATTTTTATGATCTTTGTGATGAGAAGGGAATTATCGCATGGGCTGAGATTCCGTATATTACCGTGCACATGGAAGGCGGCCGCGCAAATACGCTCTCACAGATGACGGAACTGATTGCACAGAATTACAATCATGCATCCATTATCTGCTGGGCACTGTCCAATGAAATTACCCTGCAGGGAGTCACCGACGATCTGATTGAAAATCACAGAATCCTGAACAATCTGGTACATAGAATGGATCCGAAGAGACTTTCTGCTATGGCAAATCTGTTTCTTCTGGAGACAGACAGTCCTTTGATAACACTTCCGGATATTCGCGGTTATAACCTGTATTACGGATGGTATGTTGGAGAGGTTGAGGATAATGATCAGTGGTTTGATAACTTTCATGCTGCCTATCCGAATGTAGCAATCGGACTGACCGAATATGGAGCAGATTCCAATATTTCTCTTCAATCGCCGAAACCGGTAAAGGGAGATTTTACGGAAAGCTATCAGGCGCTCTATCACGAGCATATGCTTGAAATGTTCAGCACACGTCCCTATATCTGGGGAACATACTGCTGGAATATGTTTGAATTTGCGGCAGCCGGCCGTGACGAAGCCGGAGATCCGGGCAAGAATCACAAGGGGCTGATTACTTTTGATCGGAAACAGAAAAAAGATGCCTATTATATCTATAAAGCCTGGTGGTCAAAAGAATCTTTTGTGCACCTGTGCGGCAGACGTTATCATGATCGCATAGAAGATGAAACCGAAATCAAAGTATATTCAAATCTTCCCTGTGTTTCACTTTATATGGACGATGTACTGCTCGAGACACAAAACGGTTCGCATATCTTTAAATTCCGTGTGAGTATTAAGGGCATTCATAAGATCAAAGCAATAGCCGAAAACTGTATGGATGAGATGGAGATAGAAAAGGTCGATACTGTAAATACAGAGTATTTTGCAGATCCGACAAACGCCAGAAACTGGTTTGATGAAAAAACAGATGTTTTTGACCGATCGGGTTATCTGTCTGTCAACAGTACAATGGCAGAAATCGGTGCAACTGAAGCAGGAAAAGCATTTCTCGACAATCTGATGAACAGGATGCAGGCATCTGCTGCCGGCGGAATGGGCATGAATGTGGAAGTTAATCCTGCGGTGCAGGCAATGATCGCACGTCAGCCGCTGAAAAAATTAATTGCTCAGGGCGGAATAAAACTTTCAGAAGAAGAATTAGCCGGCATCAATCGGATGTTAAATCAGATTCCGAATGCATAATATAGATATCAGGAGACAGGACATATGACAGTCAAGGCGGTTCAGCAGATCATGCTGGGTTCGATCTGCAAAAATGAGGCCCAGATATTACAGACATTGCATGCAGTCAAAAATGCGGGATTTGACGGAATAGAATTAAACGGGTTCATGACAAGACCAACATCACTCATGGTACGCCTTATGACGAAGGCAGCAGGAATGCCAATAGGAAAAGGCGGAAACTTTGACTGGGCAGAACTCACAAAGGAAGCCGGTATGCAGATCGTCAGTCTGCATACCGATCTCGGCTCCTTAAAGCGCGATGCAGCTGCCATCGTATCAGATGCTGAAAAATACAAAACAGATAAAATAGTAATTACCGGTATGTATCGGTTTGATTATTCCGATCCGAAAGCAATAAAACAGCTTGCAGATGATCTGAATGACTGCGGAAAAACGCTCCATAAAGAAGGATTGCAGCTGCTGTATCATAATCATAATGTGGAATTTCGTAAGCTGCCGAACGGGCAGACAGCATACAGCTATCTGATCGAACACACCGATCCGGAGTTCCTGAATTTTGAATTTGATTCCTATTGGCCGACAGAGGCAGGCGTTTCCGCCATTGCACTCATGAAACGGCTGGGAGATCGAATAAAACTGTATCATATCAATGATCGGGGAACCAAAACAGCAGGTCCATCCATGACACCGATTCTGAAATCAGATTCCATGGAGCTGGGTACGGGAAATATGAATCTGGATGAGCTGATCAGACAGGCACTGGATGTTTCTGTTGATTCGATCGTATTGGAAACACATAAAAACTGGATCGATAACTCTCCTCTGAAATCCATACAGGTAAGTGGAGAATTTCTAAAGGAATATTTATAAATTATATGAAATACTATTGCAATCCTATCAATGTACCTTATAAATATCAGTTTAACAAGGATCCAAGACAGGGCGGCAGGATGCAGATCGATCGCGAGGCTGCAGACCCTTCGATGATTTCCTTTAAAGGCAAATACTATATCTTTGCTTCGATGAACCTCAGTGTCTGGGTATCTGACGATCTGGTGAACTGGGAAGCACATCGGCTTCCGGATAATCTTCCGCTTTACGATTATGCACCGGATGTACGAGTGGCCGGAGATTATGTATATTTCTCTGCATCAAAAAAAGGAGAGATCTGTAATTTCTACCGTACAAAAGACATTATTCATGGTCCCTATGAAGAAATTTCCGGCAGTTTTGATTTCTGGGATCCGAATCTGTTCATTGATGAGGATGGCAGATTCTATTTCTATTGGGGATGTTCCAATGTAACTCCGGTCTGGGGCGTTGAACTGGATCCATTGACCATGCAGCCTTTGACAGAGCGTGTTGAACTGATTGAAGGTGCACCGTACGAGCGCGGATATGAGAGAATGGGGGTTGACAACAGTGAATTCCCACGCTCTGAGGAAGAGGTTGAGAGGATGTACCAGGGGTTCCTTAAACAAAACCGAAGAGAGGCTGATTCTATTCCGTCTTATTATCAGTCCGCTATTCGTGGAATGTTTACGAGGCGTCCTTTTATCGAAGGCCCCTGGGTAGAAAAACATAAGGGAACCTATTATCTGCAGTATGCATGTCCAGGTGCAGAATTCAATGTATATGCCGATGGTGTATATACGGCATCTTCTCCGCTGGGACCGTTTACGCTTGCAAAAAACAATCCCTTCTCGTATCATCCCGGCGGCTTCATGCCGGGTGCCGGTCATGGTTCGACAATGTGGGATGCCTATGGGAATTTCTGGCATACATCGACAATGCGAATCAGTGTCAATCACCAGTTCGAACGCAGAGTTGGTCTCTGGCCGGCCGGCTTCGATGCCGACGGGGAACTGTTCTGTAATACCAATTACGGAGACTGGCCGATCTGTGTCGAAGAACGGGCACAGGATCCGTGGAGACAGCCGGAATGGTATATGCTCAGTTATGGCAAATCCATGACCGCATCTTCCTTTAAAGAGGGAAAAGGACCGGAACTTGCTGCAAACGAGGATGCACAGAACTGGTGGGTTCCGAACGATAACGATCAGAAGCCCTGGATATTAATGGATCTTGGAGCGGCAGCGGATGTTCGTGCGATTCAGATCAATTTTGCAGATGATAATCTGCAGCTGGAAAGTCCCGGACCGATCGGTGGTTCTCTGTCGCAACCAAGATATATCGAAGAGCGAAATCTTGTTACCAGATATGTACTGGAGGGTTCGGTAAACGGAACGGATTATTTTATGATTGAGGATAAATCGGAAGTCCATACCGATCTGACTCATGATTTCCTTGTAAGAGAGCAGGGAATATCCGTGCGTTACCTGCGTCTTACGATCGTCGAAGTTCCTTATGGAGTTACCCCGGCTGTTTCCGGCCTTCGCGTATTCGGAATCGGAACTCGTAAGAAACCGACTGCTCCGATATTCTCGGTATCCAGAAGTCAGGATGCGCTTGATCTTCTGGCTGAAATAAAAGGAAAAGCGGATGCCATCGGCTATAATATTCTCTGGGGTCACGAAAAAGATAAACTCTATCACAGTTATCAGATTTATGTTCCGACGGAAAAGCTTGGTACTGACCATACAGTCAATCATCGTATAGGAGCACTGGTTAAGACACAGAATTATTTTGTCCGTGTTGATGCTTTCAATGAAAGCGGAATCACAGAGGGAGAGATAACACTTTTATGAAAAAAATGAATTGGAAAGCCAGATGGATCAATCCGGAGCTGATCTGTGATCCTACACTGCATAAACCTGCAAGCAGTCTGATAAACACGTTTCATATACCTGAGATAAAGCCTGCAGTGCTGTATATTACCGCGCATGGTCTCTACGAAGTGTTTTTAAACGGTAAACGTGTCGGTAATTTTGTTCTGGCTCCCGGAAGCTATAATTACAAAAGTCATATTGCCTATCAGACTTATGAAGTGACCGATCTGCTTGTTGTAGGAGAAAACCGGGTCGAAGTACTTCTCGGTGACGGCTGGTATCGCAGTGTATCCGGTGTTGACGGTGACAGAAATATTTACGGAGAAGATGTGGCCTTGTTCTTTCAGCTTGAAATGGAAGGAAAAGCAGTTCTCGTCAGTGACGATTCCTGGAAAGCGGCAAATGACGGTCCGATTCTGGAAAATGATATGCAGCAGGGAGAGATCATTGATGCCAGAAGAGTATATACGAATTATCATCCTGTTAAAGTTGAAGATTTTTCGACAGACGGACTGTTCGATCCTGCATGCATTCCAATCGTAGAAAAAGAACACTTTACAGGAACACTGCTTACAACACCTGCCGGAAAAAAGGTATTTGATTTTGGTCAGAACCTTGCCGGTTATATCAGCTTTACCGTATCCAATGCAAAGGCCGGACAGAAGATCATCCTGTCTCATGGTGAAACGCTGGATGAAAATGGTGAATTTACGCAGGAGAATTTTCAGGATCGGAAACGTCACAAGGAAGGTGGAATAAGACAGCAGGTTATCTATACCTGTAAAGAGGGTACCAATTACTATAAAACGAAATTCAGTATCTGGGGATTCCGATATGCGCTTTTCGAAGGTGATGTGGATCCGAAGTCAATCTGCATCGAGGCCGTTGCTGTCTATTCCGATATGAATGAAACAGCGGCATTCACGTGCTCGGATGAACGGCTGAACAGGCTTTTCCGCAACTGTGTATGGTCCATGAAGTCAAATTTCTGCGATGTTCCGACGGATTGTCCTACAAGAGAACGTGCTGCCTGGACGGGCGATATGGGAATTTTCGCGCATACCGGACTTTATCTGATGGACTGCTATCCAGTCGTTCGCAAATGGCTGGGAGAATGTCGAATCGCACAATATCCGGATGGAAAAATAGCCAATATAGCACCTGCAAATAACAATCCAGGCTTCTTTTCGAAGTTATTGGCCGGATCTGTAGGCTGGGGTGATGCGGTTATCTCTGTTCCTTATGAAATGTATAAGCAGACCGGCAATACAGAGATCCTTGCCGAGAACTACGATATGATGAAACGCTGGTACGCTTTTCTGGAACAAAGAGCAAAGCAGCGTCCAAAGAATCCAATCAAGCTGTTGAAACGGAATCCGTATCGCAGATTCACCATCGAAACCGGAATTGACTATGGTGAATGGTGTGAGCCGGATATAGAATCTACAAATGCAATGCGGACACCGCAGGGAAAAGTGGCCACTGCATATTTCGCCTATTCCGGTAAATTACTCAGCGAAATTGCAGCGATTCTTGAAAAAGATGAAGATGCAAAGCGCTATGCCGCACTGGCGCGGAATGCAAGAAAAGCCTATCGTTTCATTGCTTTGGAAGATGGAAGAATCAGGACCGATCGACAGGCGGAGCTGATTCGCGCCATTGCTTTTGATCTTCTGGATGAAAATGAGAAAAAGACAGCCGCTTCCGATCTGAATTCTCTTGTAATAAAAAATGACTATCATTTAAATACCGGATTTTTATCGACACCGTTACTCTGTCCTATTCTGGCAGAATATGGGTATACTGATACCGCCTTTCGTGTACTGCTTCAGGATACGGCACCCGGCTGGCTCTATGCAGTCAAAAAAGGGGCAACAACCATTTGGGAGTCCTGGAACGGAATCGATGAGAAGGGTAAACCATCCGAATCGCTGAATCATTATTCCAAGGGAGCTATTGCCGGATGGATGCTGGACGGTATCGCCGGAATAAAGGTTGATGTAACTGCACGTAAGCCGCTCACCATTGCACCGACACCGAACGAACGGATTCCGCATGTAAAAGCATCTCTCCATACAGAATGGGGAACAGCAGTATCGGAATATACGATTAATAACAAAGAAATCTGTTTTGCCATAACCATACCGGAAGGAACAGATGCAATCATCCAACTGCCGGGAAAAGCAGCTGAAATTGTCGGCCCCGGCCTGCATATGTATAAAGAGGAGTACAGAAATGTCTGATATTTTTTTCGTGGGAGCAGCAACAGCAGCCCATCAGGTAGAAGGAAATAATATCCACAGTGATTACTGGGCAATGGAACATGCCGAATTTTCTCAATTTACGGAACCGTCCGATGCGGCAGTTGATCATTATAATCGTTATGAAGAAGATATAAAAATGCTGAAAAACGCAGGTCTCAATGCCTATCGCTTTTCTATCGAATGGGCAAGAATCGAGCCTGAAAAAGATCACTTTGATGCATCTGCCCTGGAGCATTACCGCAATGTTATTCGCTGCTGCAGAGAAAATGAAGTAGAACCGATTGTTACATTGTTCCATTTTACTTCTCCCAAATGGCTCATCTGCGAAGGCGGATGGGATAATGAGGCTGTCATTGAACGGTTTGCGCTCTATGTTAAATATGTAGTAGAAGAACTGAAAGACGAACTGAGTTACGTATGTACCATTAATGAAGCCAATATGCGGCTGCAGATCCGTGCAATCATGGAACGTTTTATGAAGATGATGCAGTCTGCCCCCAAAACTGTTCACCAAAAGAATCCAAAAGAGGGCCGGGAAGAGAAAACACCTGCAAATAACAGTCTGGAAGGACAGGTACAGGTTGGTCTCAATATGAACGATCCAATGGAAAAAATGAAGCTTGCAGCCATGGAAAATGCAAAGATCTTCGGTGATCCGCAGCCGCATACGTTCGTATCGGCAGCCGGAGAACAGGGGGATGAGATTGTCTGCCTGGCACATCGAAAAGCCGTAGAAATCATCAAGGAAATTGCACCTGCGGTCAAAGTCGGTATAACGCTTTCCCTTCATGATATGCAGTCTGTTCCCGGCGGTGAGCAGCGTGCACAGAAGGAATGGGATGAAGAATTTACACATTACATCCCGTTCATAAAGGAAGATGATTTTTTGGGGCTGCAGAACTATTCAAGATCCATCTACTCGGCAGAAGGAATCTGTGCGGTTCCGGAAAATGCAAAAAAGACACAGATGGATTATGAGAACTATCCGGAGGCTCTCGAGCATGTCATTCGCCGCGTCAACAGGGAAATGCCGGGTGTAGATATTCTTGTAACGGAAAACGGAATTGCAGTATCGGATGATACAGAACGGGTGGAGTTTATACGAAAAGCAGCCGAAGGTGTCAAGGCATGCCGAAGAGACGGAATTCCTGTTAAGGGCTATTTCTACTGGTCACTGATGGATAATTTTGAATGGCAGAAAGGATATTCCATGACCTTTGGTCTGTGTGCCGTAGATCGCAAGACCATGGTTCGAACTCCTAAGAAAAGTCTTACGTATCTTGGGTCGCTGGATTTTTAAAAGACATACGGCTGATTCTCTGATGAAATTCGAACTATAAAACATTTACAGCAATGTACAATAAATATGATACAGAAAAGCCAATTTTGAGTTATCTCAGGTTGGCTTTTTTTTGTATCCTAAATGCAACAGAACAGATGAAGCTGATCACTGCTCGGATGCAGCTTTATTTAATCACAAATCATCAAGTTATAAATTGTAATAAAGTAAATTTCAGAAACCGAAATTCTTAGAACGAAACAGGCAAATAAAACAGACAAGCAGAACAGAGGAGGATACACCGAATGAGCAAGGCAATCTATCATGCAGCAGATGACATGACCTACAGCATTCCCTTTATCGACAGAGAAGAAGAACAGGAACGTGTACTGGATGACGGAAGAAAGATCCCGTATCTCTATATTCACGGCGGATTTGAAAATACAGGTGTGAAATTCAGTTTTGCCTTTCCTCGAAAAGAAGAATTCAAAGGCAGATTTTTCCAGTATCTGTCCCCGTTCCCGGGTCCGGACGAGGAAATTGCTTCCTTTGATAAATCCGGTGAGAATGACAAGGTTGCGTTCACCCTTCTGGAAGGTGCGTATTTTGTAGAAAGCAATATGGGATCCACGGCAATGTTCGGCGGACAGGCAGATTCCACGATCGTATGGAAATCTTCCGCTGCAGTTGCTGAATATTCCAGAATCAAAGCTATGGAGTATTACGGCTGTGATCGTCCCTACGGTTATGTATACGGCGGAAGCGGCGGCGGATACAAGACGATGGCCTGCATCGAGAATACCGATGCCTGGGACGGTGCAGCACCGTATGTCATCGGCTCTCCGGCATCTCTTCCGAATACAATTACCATGCATGTCCAGGGACAGCGTGTTCTTCGCAATGCTTTTGGGAAAATCATTGCGAATCTGGATGCGGGCGGCAGCAAAAACATGTATGACGGTCTGAACGAAGATGAATCACAGATGCTGCAGGAACTTACACGTATGGGATTCCCGCCGCAGGCATGGTTTGTTGAAGCATTCGGCATGGTAGATCCGGGTTCCCTTCCGGTTCTTACACCGGGCGTAAAAATGATGGATCCGACCTACTTTACCGAATTCTGGGAGAAAGAAGGCTACCTTGGTGCGAAAGAAGGCAGCAGTGCACAGAAAGATCGTCTGGTATTTGACGGTATCGTAAAGAATATTTATACCCCGGACAAGACAGAAGAGAAAGAGAATGTCGGTCTCAACGGCGTTGATGATGCATGGAAAAAGATGCTGGCAGACGGAAACGGATATCTGATCGAACTGGAAGAGGTTCCAGCCGGCGAAGATCTGTATCTGGAAGGCGTAAATATTACCTTCACAACCGGAGATGCCGTTGGCGCAGGAGCCCTTCTTCTTGGAGGTATCGAAGGAAACTATCTGACACTCGGTCTTGCTTACGGTCTGGATAATGTTGCCGGTGTACTTTCGAAAGTAAAGCCGGGAGATGCCATTCATCTGGATAACTCCGATTATATTGCCGTACAGTCCTATTACCAGCATCAGACACCGCCGGATCTTTCCTTCCACGCATGGGATCAGTTCCGTAAAGAAGATGGTACACCGGCTATTACGCAGCGTCCAAATTGGATCGGACCCGGATTCACCGGTACCGGCACCGTACAGGACGGCAATATTCAGGGTAAGGTGATCATGGTACAGTCTCTGATGGATGAGTCGACCTGTCCCTGGTGTGCAGACTGGTACAGAAGCAAAGTACGGGAATGCGGAAAAGAAAACGATTACCGTCTCTACTACATGGAGCGCTGCATGCACGGCGATGTTCATGAAGTGGAGTCTCATATGAATACCAATTATCTGGGAGCTCTTCGTCAGGCACTGCTGGATCTGAGTGACTGGGCAGAGCGCGGCATTGAACCGATTGCCACAACGAATTACAGATATGAGGATGGTCAGATCATCGTTCCGGATACCGCAGAGGAGAGAGGCGGTGTTCAGCCAGTAGCCGTATTGGCAGCTAACGGTGCAGAGTGTACGACTGTTAAAGCCGGAGAAACCGTTACCTTTACGGTAACTGCCTTTATGCCGAAAGATGCCGGTTCTATCACCGAAATCAAACTTGAGCCGATTGCTGAGAAAAAATTTCCTAATCCGGATGCATTCTCACAGACGTTTTCCTTTGAAACAACAGTAGAAAACGGACTGAACGGAGCTGTCGGAACCTTCGAGACCAGCTATGACGCTCCCGGTGTTTATTATGCATCGGTTCGTGTAAAAGGCAATCGTTACGGTGATGCAACGCATCCGTTTACACAGATCAAAAATATTGCACGTGCAAAGATAATTGTTGAGTGATGCACCGAGATCTGCTTTCGTAAGAGTTCTTTTATAACGTATGTGTACAATACGGTAATCAGGTGAAAAACATCTATAATACAGCAATTAAGTGAAATAACATCTACAGGAATGCATCGAAGAACGATGCATTCCTTTCAACGTTTACAGAAATTCCTTCAAAAGGAGTAATAAAGATTTGAGCAGTTTATTTAGTAAGAAGAAAAATCAAACCAGTCGCATGACAGAAGGCAGTGAAGTAAAGCTGCTTCTTCGTTTCATGCTGCCTCTGCTGATGGGAAATATTTTCCAGCAGATATATACCATGGTGGATTCCATTGTAGTAGGACGTTTTGTAAGCTCCGTTGCACTTGGATCTGTCGGAACGGTCAGCAGTATCACATTCTTATTTTTATCTCTCTGTATCGGACTGTCCGGAGGAGTCAATGTGCTGGTTGCCCAGTATTTCGGTGCAGGAAAAACAGCAAATGTAAAACAGGCCATTGGAAATGCCGTTTATGTTACGTTACTGACCGGAATGACCATGAGCATACTCGCAATTACACTGGCACGCCCGATTCTGCATCTGATGCAGGTTCCGGAAGCGAACTTTGCCGATGCCCTTCTGTATATGCGTATTACCTGCGGAGCAACGATCGTAACCGCGATTTATAATACGAGTTCACAGATCATGTGTGCACTGGGAGATACTAAAACTCCGTTGATCTGTGTTTCGGTTTCCAGTGTGATCAATGTTGTTCTCGATCTTGTATTTGTCGCAGCATTCCACTGGGGCGTTTCCGGTGCTGCATGGGCTACGGTTATATCCTGGATCACTGCTACGATCGGTGCTGTTGTTATTCCCCTGCGCAAAAATGAGTATTATCAGCTGACGGGTTTAGATCTGGTATTTTCTCCGCGAATTGTAAAGAAGATCATCCGGATGGGGATACCGCTGGCGCTGCAGAATGCAATGGGTTCGATCAGCGGTGTAATCACACAGGGCATTGTTAATACCTTTGGAAGTACTGTCATGTCTGCATATACCGCATGCGGGCGAGTTGAACAGATTCTTGTGCAGCCATACGGAACACTTGGCGTATCAATGGCGAGCTTTTCCGCACAGAACATAGGTGCCGGAAAATATGACCGAGTACGATCCGCGTGCAGAAAATCTATTTTTATGGTGGAGGGTTTTACGATCGCTGTTACTGCAGTCTGTTTCTGTTTCGGACGTATATTCATCGGTATGTTTCTTACCGACTCCACGATGATCGAGATCGGATACCGTGGTCTTCTGATCATTGCAGTAAGCTATTTTGCCACCGGTCTGGTTTTTGTATTCAAAGCCATGCTGAACGGAGCCGGAGATACAGCATTTACAATGTTCAGCGGCATTATCGAAATTGCTGCGAGAGTTGTATTCCTGTGGGTTCTGATTTCTATTCCAACCGTTGGTATCTGGGGAATCTGGATCACAGCAATTCTGTCGGGCATTACAGCAGCTGTATTGTGCTTTGCCCGCTATCGTCAGGGAAAGTGGAAGCAAAGAGCAGTCATTTAGTCATATTTATGTCTAATTTCTGTCAAAAAGGACGAATTCTGATATCATACTCCCACACTATATTCGGTACAATGCTATTGAATATACATGTGAGTTTTTTTACTTGTCAGTATCGAAAATTTTAAAGGGAGATAACACATATGCATTACAACAGTTTTCATCCCGGTCAGGTATGGCTGGACACCAACGGCAAACGAATCCAGGCACACGGTGGTTCTGTGCTGTTTGTTGACGGAACCTATTACTGGTACGGAGAAAATAAAGAGCATACAACCGGTGAAACAGATGTATGGACATGGGGAGTTCGCTGCTATGCATCCAAAGATCTGTATAACTGGGAAGACAAAGGGCTGATCATTCCGCCGAATCTGGAGGATGAAACATCCGGACTGTATCCGAAAGCAATGATGGATCGTCCTCACATTTTATATAATGACCGGACAAAGAAGTTTGTATGCTGGCTGAAAGTCATGCGAACGGATGGAACACAGACGGAAACCGTTCTGACCGCAGATGATATTCTGGGTCCGTACACAGTTGTACGTGATCGTCTGCGTCCGCTTGGTATGAATGCCGGTGACTTCGATCTGGTAAAAGCAGCGGACGGAAAGGCTTATTACTATTTTGAACGTGTACATTCAGAAACGATCTGTGCGGATCTGACCGATGATTATACAGATGTAACGGGCTATTACAGTACACATTTCCCTCACAGTGCACCGCCGTTTGTTCGGGAGGCTACCGCACACTTCCTGCGTAAGGGAAAACATTATCTGGTGACAAGCGGAACGACCGGTTATCTGCCGAATCCTTCGGAGGTTGCGATTGCCGATACCTGGCACGGACCGTTTACCGTTCTCGGAAATCCGCATCCGGAAGATACCAGTTGTACCTCTTATCACAGCCAGATCTCCTCGGTGTTTAAAGTTCCGGGAAAGAAGGACCTCTATATTGCCTGTGCGGACCGCTGGCTTCCGACACACATGGATGAACAATATGAGGAGTATGCAAAAGCTTTTGAACTGAAATTTGATCCGGATGCATCTCCGGAAGAGCAGGAAACAGCAGACAAGGTGTTTGCGAAGATTCCGCAGGATATTAAGGCCAATACATCCATCTCTGATTATGTATGGCTTCCGTTCCGATTTGACGGGGACATGGCTTATCTGGACTGGAGAGACGAGTGGACGCTTGACGAATTTGAATGATTGCAAATATTGAATATAAAAGGAGACGAATAAGATGAAACAGTATGAAATGTTCGAATTAACCTATCAGGCAGCAGAACCGGAAGGAAGTCACGTACATGTGGATCTGCAGGCTGTATTTACGCATAACGGAAAAGAAACACAGGTAAAGGGATTTTATGCCGGTGACGGAAATTATAAGATTCGTTTTTATCCATCTGAAGCAGGTAATTACCATGTTCGGGTAAACGGAATTGTACAGGATGAACAGGATATCACCTGTGAACCTGCTTCCAATGCGAAAGGAATGGTCCGTGCATGCGGAACGCATTTTAAATACGACAATGGCGAATGGTATTATCCATTCGGCACAACTGTTTACGGACTTATTCACCAGACACAGGAATTGATGGAACAGACTTTTGAGACTCTGGAAAAGGCTCCTTTTAACAAGATACGCTTCTGTATATTTCCGAAACATTACGATTACAATCACAACGATCCGGAGGTATATGCATTTGAAGGAAGTACAGACAACTGGGATATGAATCATCCGTGCTTTACATACTGGGATCGTCTGGAAGCACGCATTGCACAGATGGATCGTATGGGAATGCAGTGTGACATCATTCTGTTCCACTCCTATGACAGATGGGGATTTGCCAAGCTTTCCATGAAACAGACAAGAGACTATCTGGAATACCTTACCAGAAGGCTTGCCGCCTATCCGAATGTGTGGTGGAGTCTTGCGAATGAGTATGACATTATGCAGTATACGATGCAGCAGTGGGAAGAAATCGAGGAATATGTAAGTGAACACGATCCTTTCGACCATCTGCTGAGCAACCATCAGATGGTACATCCCTGGGATTTCTCAAGAGAAAACGTTACCCATATCTGCACGCAGATCAAGGATGTAGATAATATCAAACATGATATTCAGAAATACCGGAAGCCAATGCTTGTCGATGAGTGCCGTTATGAAGGAAACATTCCGTATGAGTGGGGAAATCTGTCCGGATTTGAAATGGTTAACCGCTTCTGGAAAGTTGTATGTCAGGGAGGCTACTGTACGCATGGAGAAACATTCCTTGATCCGGCAGATATTCTCTGGTGGGCAAAGGGAGGTACACTGCACGGACAGAGTCCTGAGCGCATTCTGTTTCTGCGTGAATTAACGGAATCATTTCCGGGACCGCTGACGTTTGCCGGAAGAACCATGACCGAAGAGGATGTAAGAAAGTCTCTGGAACATCCGGGTGATGAATTGAAGAATTCAACGATGTATCAGGTTATGCTGCATTGTACTCCGAAAGAGGTTGTGGATTTTGTAGAAAAATTCCAGGGATTTTACGCATCCTGTGAAGATGAAGTATTCCTGCGTTATTACGAGACACAGTGCACAGCCGTCGGCCTGATGGAACTTCCGACCGAACATACCTATGATATTGAAGTGATCGATGTCTGGAATATGACCCGTACGAAGGTACTTTCCGGAGTAAACGGAGCAGTAAAAGTAGAACTGCCAGGAAGAGAAGGCATGGCACTTTTAGCAACAAAAAATAACTAAATCAAATAACATAGAAAAAAGCCAATTTTTGTATAATGCAGATTGGCTTTTTTTTATATTCTAGAGACATATAAATTATACGTGTATTTTTTAAATGGTCATTTTGGATTATATGAATTTAACAGGTGACTGTATTTGGATTAACTGAATTATAATTATGAATTTTATAGTGCATTATCAAGGAGGATTGCAAAATGGAAAGATATCTGAATACTACTTTAAGCGCTGCAGAACGTGCAGAGGATCTTCTGTCCAAAATGAGTCTTGAAGAAAAAATGGCTCAGACAAACTGCATCTTAATTCCGAGAGGAAAAGAAGAACTTGCTAAATCTTTCATCACTGCAGGTATGGGAGAAGTTTCTACTCTGGAAGTACGTATGATGAAATCCAAGGAAGAGGCCGCTGCCTGGCAGCGTGAAACACAGCAGATGATCATGGACAGCAGCGAACATCACATTCCTGCAATTTTCCATATGGAGGGACTTTGCGGTGCATTTATTCAGGATTCAACCAGTTTCCCATCCGGAATCGGCCGTGCTTCCTCCTGGAATCCGGAGCTGGAAGAGAAGATCGGGGAGATCGTAGGCCGCCAGGAAGCAGCAACCGGCTTTACGCATACCCTGGCGCCGGTGCTGGATATCTCCAGAGATTCCCGTATGGGAAGGCAGGGCGAGACATATGGTGAGGATCCGTCGCTTGCCTCTGCCATGGGTACCGCTTATGTAAAAGGTCTGCAGGGAGCCTCCGCAGGAGGAAGACATCCGGAGGGAATTGCCAAACATTTTATGGGATTTCACAATTCCGAGGCAGGCATCCATGGCGCAGCCAGTGATACTCCCGTTCGACTGTTAAGTGAAGTTTACGGAAAACCATTCCAGGCTGCCATTCATGATGCAAACCTTCGAGGCGTCATGCCATGTTACAACAGCTTTGACGGTGAACCTGCTTCCTGTTCCGAGTATCTGCTGACAGATATTCTGAGAAATGAGATGGGACTGGATGGAGTAGCTCTTTCTGATTACAGCGCTGTTGAAAATATTCACAATGTGCAGAATATGTTCGAAAGCATGGAAGAAGCCGGTTATCAGGCAATGAAAGCCGGCATGGATATTGAGACACCGTTTCCGCGTGGATTCGGTTCAGAGCTTCTGGAAATGTTCAGATCCGGTAAAGCGGATATTTCAATCCTGGATCGTGCAGTAAAGCGAATTCTGGAAGCGAAATTCCGCATGGGACTTTTTGAACATCCATTTGCGATGGAAGGTGCTGCATTTGATCAGGCCTTTCATCATGACGAGGACAAGGCTGTTACTCTGCAGTCTGCCAGAGAATCCCTTGTTCTTCTGAAAAACGAGAATAACGTACTGCCGATTGCAGAAGGGAAAAATGCACCGAAGAAAATCGTAATCATCGGACCGCATGCCAGAAATGCGAGAAGCTTCTTTGGCGGCTACACACAGGTCAGCATGGTCGAAGCCGTACATGCCGCTGCCAATTCCATTGCCGGAATCGGTGATTCTGCGGTCAATCAGGAAATTTCGTTTTCCTATGTACCGGGAACGCAGATCCAGTCCGATGAAACAGAGGAATTTGATCAGGTACTCCGTCAGATCAAACCGGACTGCAAAAACCTTGTAGAGGAGCTGACCGAAAGACTTTCGGATTCCCGGATCGTATATTCCTACGGATATGCCATCGCAGGCAATGATCACAGTCATTTCGAAGAAGCACTTGCTGCTATGAAAGATGCCGAGCTGTGTATTCTTACCCTGGGAGGAAAGCATGGTTCCTGTTCGGTAGCTTCTATGGGAGAAGGTGTTGACGGTGTCGATATCAATCTTCCGGAGTGCCAGGATGCCTTTCTTCTTGAAGCAGCAAAACTGGGCGTTCCGATGGTTGGAATTCACTTTAACGGACGCCCGATCTCCAGTGATATTGCCGATGCGACACTGACCGCCATACTGGAAGCATGGAATCCTTCCGAGTGCGGTGCACAGGCCATTGTGGATGTTCTGACCGGTGTCTATAATCCTTCCGGACGCATGCCGGTTACAACCGCCAGATGTGCTGGTCAGATTCCGATCTACTACAATCATCCGAACGGTTCTTCCTGGCACCAGGGCGCAAGTATCGGATTCGCAAACTACGTAGATATGTCCCATAAACCAAGATATTTCTTCGGCCAGGGATTATCCTATACGAACTTTGCCTACAGCAATATGGAAGTAAGCAAGTCAGAAGCAGCATCGAATGAAGAGTTTGTTGTATCCTGCACGATTACCAATACCGGAAATCGAGACGGCATCGAAATCGTACAGCTGTATCTGAAGGACGAATATGCAAGTATGACCCGACCGGTTATGGAGCTCGGCGGCTTTGCAAGAGCTGCACTGAAAGCCGGTGAATCCAGAAAGGTTTCCTTTACCGTATCTCCGACACAGCTTGCTTTCCTGGATCGTAAGATGAACTGGACTGTAGAAAAAGGAAAAATGATCGTTATGATCGGTTCTTCTTCCGAGGATCTTCACCTTACTGCAGAGGTGCAGGTAACAGATACCTCGGTTATTCGTGGACGGGATCGTAAATTCTACGCGGATGTGACTGTCGAATAATTGCAGATATGTTCAAAGATCCAAACGCAAATAATTGAATACTATGATAAACTCAACTGTTTCGTGCAGCAGAAGTCTGTAAAAAACATAAAAAGAATAATACGAGAAACTATACGAGGTAATAACCATGATCAAAAATGCAAACTGGATCACATCAGGCAATGATTCCGGAGATATCTGTCCGGTATTCTGCAGATCCTGGAAATGTGAAAAGGAGATTGAAAAAGCCGAATTAACGGTAACCGCTCTCGGTGTATATACAGCTGTTCTGAACGGAACGAGAGTCGGTGAGTATGTGCTGGCTCCCGGTTGGACAGCTTACGGAAAACGTCTGCAGTATCAGATCTATGATATTACCGATCTTATACATACAGATTCCGAAAATACATTGAAGATTACCGTTGGAAAAGGCTGGATGAGTTCTCCGATGCCGGGCTGGTTCGACTATCCCTCTAAATTGGAACGTATGAAACGGCCACGGGGAATTATCGGAGAACTGCATATTCAATATGCCGATCATACAGAAGAAACGATCTATACCGATGAGAACTGGATCTGTGAAGATAGTCCTGTTCGTTTCAGTGAGATCTATGACGGTGAATCCTATGATGCCCGCCTGGAATCCTCTGCTGAATCGGCTGCTGCGTCTGATTCTGACGACAGCGGTATCAAACACGCGATCCCGACAGAACCGCAGTATGCCGCAGCACTTTCCTGGAGCAAAAACATTCTGATCCCACAGGAAGGTGAAGAAATCCGTGAGATGGAACGAGTGGCTGCGAGACGTATTTTCCGGACACCCAAAGGTGAACTTCTGGTGGATTTCGGACAGGAAGTAACCGGATATGTTGAGTTTTCCGTAAATGCGGAAGCCGGAGAGCAGATCCGCATTCTGCACGGAGAGATGCTGGACAAAGACGGAAATTTCTATAATGCCAATTACAGAAGTGCAAATGCAGAGATCAACTATATCTGCCGGGAAGGTAAGCAGACCTGGCATCCGCAGCTGACCTTCTTTGGCTTCCGCTATATATGTCTCAAGAAGTTCCC
The DNA here is from genome assembly GCA_030527665.1 of Eubacteriales bacterium. Classification (GTDB taxonomy): domain Bacteria; phylum Bacillota; class Clostridia; order Lachnospirales; family Lachnospiraceae; genus Bilifractor. The sequence goes on along the minus strand of JAUNAK010000014.1, from coordinate 18,578 downwards.
GGGTGAGCCTGTACCGGAACAGTTTACGGCTATTGAAGTGCGATCGGATATCAGACAGACAGGAAGCCTGCATTGCGGAAATAAAAAGCTGAATCAGCTGTTTTCCAATATCTTCTGGGGACAGAAGGACAATTTTCTGGATGTGCCCACTGATTGTCCACAGCGTGATGAACGCCTTGGATGGACCGGCGATGCACAGGTATTTGTAAAAACGGCAAGCTACAATTATGACGTTGAGAAATTTTTCAGAAAATGGCTCCATGATCTTGCAGCGGACCAGCGTCCGGATGGTTCTGTCGGTCAGGTAATTCCGGACTATACACCGGAAGAACAGCCGAGTGCCGCCTGGGGAGACGCTGCAGTCATCTGTCCCTGGCAGATCTACCTGACCTACGGAAATACTGATGTCCTTCGTGACCAGTTCGAGAGCATGAAAAAATGGGTGGATTATATCACTGCCACCACAACAACCGAGAATATGTGGACCGGTGCACCGCATTGCTTTGGCGACTGGCTTGGACTGGATGCACCTTCCGGAAGCTACAAGGGATCGACCAGAGACGAACTCATTTGTACGGCATTCTATGCCTATTCCACATCGCTTCTTGTGAAGGCCGGACATGTTCTTCGGAAAGATATGAGCAGCTATGAAGTTTTGCATACACGTATCGTATCCGCATTCCAGAAGGCCTATCCGGAATATCTGACTCAGACCGAATGTGTTCTTGCCGTACAGTTCGGACTTGCTGCAGATCCGCAGAAGACTGCCGATCAGCTGGCTGACATGGTAGTGAAAGCCGGAACACAGATCCGTACAGGATTCGTTGGAACGCCGTATATCCTGCATGTACTCAGCGATTATGGTCATGCGGATATTGCTTATGATCTACTGCTGCGTGAAGAGTATCCGTCCTGGCTGTTTTCTGTAAATCAGGGAGCAACCACGATCTGGGAGCACTGGGACGGCATTATGCAGAACGGAGAGTTCTGGAGCACAGATATGAACTCCTTTAATCATTACGCATACGGATCCGTAGCCGACTGGGTATATGAGAAGGCTGCCGGTATTCAGAATCAGGAAGATGCTCCCGGATTTGCCCGCATTCGTATCAGCCCGATCCCGGATGCAAGACTGAGACACTTAACTGCATCTATAAATACCCGTCATGGAAAAGTCTCCTCCTCATGGAAGGTAACCGAACAGGGAATTCGTTATGAGATCGACACTCCGGTCGATGCAGAGATCGTGATCGGAGATCAGACGTACACAGTAACACCTGGAATCTATACTTATTGGAGTTAAGAAAACGAAGGTCCACCTGATATTCTCTTTACATACATGACAACAGAAATACACTGCTTTAAATATGTACTATCTCGAAAAAGTTAGAATAAACTCTAACGATTATAGGGAGGTACGATTTAAAGCAGTGTCTTTTTTATACATTAAAGTAGTCGAAAAATGGTAGAAAAGACCAAAATATGATACAGGCATTTTTTTTGACTTTGCTATGATAAGGATAAAGAAAAACGATCTCCTTATACATACAGAAAGGATAAAAAGAATGGATATCGATAAGATCATTGCAGAACTTACATTAGAAGAAAAAGCCGGCCTTTGCTCCGGAAGAGATTTCTGGCATACAAAGGGAATTGAACGACTCGGCATTCCGGAAGTTATGATGTGCGACGGTCCTCACGGACTGCGTAAACAGGTGGGAGAGGGTGACCATCTGGGTATCAATGCAAGTATCGAGACCAACTGTTATCCGACGGCCAGCGCGCTTGCTTCCAGCTTTGATCGCAATGTCCTTCATACACTGGGAACCGAACTCGGAAAAGAATGCCAGGCAGAACATGTAGGCATGCTTCTGGGACCCGGCTTAAATATGAAAAGAAGTCCACTGTGCGGAAGAAACTTTGAATATTTTTCCGAAGATCCTTTCCTCGCAGGAGAGCTTGGTTCTGCTTATATTGAAAGTCTGCAGACTCAGGGCGTATCGGCTTGTGTCAAGCATTTTGCAGCCAATAACCAGGAGACACGCCGTATGAGCGGAAGCAGCCAGATCGACGAGCGCACCCTGCACGAGATCTATCTGCCGGCATTTGAAACTGCCGTAAAAAAAGGAAAAACCAGAAGTGTGATGTGCGCATACAATGCGATCAACGGCACATTTGCCGCAGAGAATAAAGAGCTTTTGACCGATATCCTTCGAAAGGACTGGGGATTCAAAGGATTCGTTGTTACAGACTGGGGTGCAGTCAAAGACCGTGTAAACGGACTTCTGGCCGGTCTTGATCTGGAAATGCCCGGCGGTCCGGGCGTGCAGGATGCCAGGATCGTATCCGCAGTACAAAACGGAGAACTGGATGAGGCAGTTCTGGATGAAGCCGTTCGTCATATGCTGCAGTTTGCTCTGGAATGCAAAGGACTTCAGAAAGAGGCTGTCACCGTGGATCGTGAGGCGCACAAACAGCTCACTGCTTCTTTAGCAGAGCAGTGTGCGGTATTGATGAAGAATGAGGAAAATATTCTTCCGCTTTCTTCTAATGAAAAGATTCTGTATGTCGGTGAATTTGCCGAGCATCCACGATTCCAGGGCGCAGGTAGCAGTCATATCAATGTGCCGCATCCGGTCAGTGCACTGGAGGCAGCCGAGAAAAACGGACATGCCGTTTCCTATGTTCGCGGTTTTGATATTCATGAAAAGGAAGATGCCAATCAGCTCGTTCAGGAAGCTGTTGAAGCAGCAAAAGCTGCTGACAAAGTTGTGATCTTTGCCGGACTTACCGATGTATATGAGTCGGAGGGCGGAGACCGTGAGACACTGGATATGCCGGAAAACCAGCTGCAGCTGATCGATGCTGTTTCCGGTGTACAGTCGAATGTTACGATTGTTCTTCACGGCGGTTCTCCGGTAGAGATGCCCTGGATCAATAAGGTAAAAGCCGTTCTCTGTATGTATCTTGGTGGAGAGAATGTGGGAACCGCTGCCGATCGACTGCTTTTCGGTGAGGTAAGTCCGAGCGGAAAACTTGCGGAGACATGGCCGATCCGTCTGGAGGATAATCCCAGCTATCTGAACTTCCCCGGAGAAAACGGTGTTGTTACGTATGCCGAAGGCATCTATATCGGATACAGATACTATGATAAGAAGAAACTGGATGTTCTGTTCCCGTTCGGACACGGACTTTCCTATGCAGATTTTGCATACAGCGATATTCAAATCAGCAAAGACGCTTTCGATGATACAGAGACCGTAACCGTAACAGCAAAAATCAAAAATACCGGCAGCGTTCAGGCGAAGGAAGCTGTACAGCTTTACGTAAAGAATGCAGCTTCGGGCGTTCGCAGACCGATTCGTGAATTACGCGGCTTTGATAAGGTCGAACTTGCCCCGGGCGAAGAAAAACAGGTCTGCTTTACACTGGATAATCGGGCTTTTGCCTATTATGAACCGAAAATCCATGACTGGTTTACAGAATCCGGAGCGTATACGATCGAAATCGGCAGCTCCAGCCGTGACATTCGTTTGACTGCAGCTGTTCAGGTTACCGGTACAAAAGAGATTCCGATCACCTTTACAAGAACTTCAACGGTTTCGGATCTGATGAAGACAGAAAAAGGACGTAGTTTCATGCAGAATATGATGGCAGCAAGAGCGAAGCAGTCAGTCGCTGCCGCAGAAGACAACGTAAAAAATATGGGCGAGGGAAGCGATAAGATCGTCAAGAGCATGATGTATGAAATGCCGCTTGGTTCCCTGGTAACCTATGGTGCTGTCACAGAGGAACAGCTGGTTGGACTACTGTCTATGCTGAATGCATAATGAATCACTACCTACGAAAGGATCACAAAACATGAAATTTACAAAAGCCAAATGGATCGGCATCCCGCAATCAGAACTGGAACGCTGCAATATTCCGGATGGCGATATGACGGGAAGATCTGCATATTTTACCTGCGTATTTACAGCAAAACCAAAGGAAGAAAAAAACATTTTAATAACGGCAAGCTCCCGTTATCGTCTCTGGTGCAACGGGGAAGCAGTTGCTTCCGGTCCCTGCAAAGGCAGCAAGGAAGAGCAGTTCTACGATGAGCTTGTACTTAAGAATCTCCATGAGGGTGAGAACCTTCTTGCCGTTCAGGTTATGTACCAGGATGTAGAAGGCTGCTTTGATCCGAGAAGCAATCGTGCAGGCATCTTCGGCGTCGACGCACCGCGTGTCGGACATCGACTTGTTGTAGAAGGAGACGGTGTTACGACCGGAGAAGCCGATTATCGCTGCTATCTGGATGGAAGCTTCTATCTGAACAAACCGCATGTACTTGAATTCCTGGGCGCCATCCAGGAGAATATCGATTTTGGTGCCCTTCCAGAAAACTGGAAGCGTGTTCCGGAAACCGGCAGAACCTGGCCTGAGAGCCGTGTATTATTTGATGCGTGTCCGGATCCGTTCTTATCAAGAGTCGGCATGCGCGCAAGTGTCCCTTATAATGAAAGACCGATTCCGCTGTTAAAAGAAGAACCAGCCGAATTCAGCCGTGTACTTATCATGGATGCTATAGCAGAATCCAAGGAGACTGCAGAAGAGGAAGACAGCGGCGAATATGCGGATCTTGCTTTTCATCGGCTCATCTCTTCGGATGATTTTGACCAGCTGCCTGACCGTATTGAAATTCCCGCTGACACACATCCAAATACATTCTATATGACGCAGCTGTTCATACAAATGCCTATATGAAGTGGCATTTTACAGGCGGAACAGGACGGAAGGTGGAGATCACCTATGCCGAAGATCTGACGGAAGCGCATGATGCGCTGCGTGCCGGACTGACGGATTCCATTATTCTCGCAGAGAGTGAGACTGTTTACGAACCCTTCTGGTATCGTACCTTCCGCTATGTAGTTGTAAAGGTTTCCGCTGGTACATCTGCCGTTACATTGATGAACCCGCAATTCCGTAAGACCGGATTTCCTCTGGAAGTAAAGACAACGATACATTCGTCTTCCTCCTGGGTAAACGAAGTCTGGGATCTCTGTGTACGTACACTGGAGAACTGCATGATGGATACCTATATGGATTGTCCGTTCTATGAACAGATGCAGTATCCGATGGATACAAGACTGCAGGCGTCCTTTACCTATGCTGTATCCGGTGATGCAAGACTGCCGAAAAAAGCTCTGTATGATTTCCATCGGGCAATGACTCCAACCGGCTTAATACCGGGAAAAGCACCAACCGGATACATGCAGGTAATTTCTACCTTTTCTCTGCACTACATCCTGATGCTTTTCGATTATTATCAGCAGACTGGCGAGACCGATATTCTCTATGAACTACGTTCCGATGTTGACGGTATGCTGGAATACTATGCAGCGCATATTCGAAAAGAGGACGGACTGATGGGACATCCCGGATACTGGGCTTTTGTAGACTGGCAGGATGCATGGGAAGAAAACGGCGGTGAACCGACTGCACTGAAAGAGGGCGGTTCTGCACTGATTTCTCTTCTTTATGGTTATACGCTGCTTTGTGCTGCCAGAATCATGGAAGCCACCGAACGTCCGGCAATTGCAGAAGAGTATCGTATACGACAAAAGGCCATTGCCGCTGCCGTGAATGCCAGCTGCTGGGATTCCGATCGTCAGCTGTACAGAGAGGGCCCGAACCATATACAGTTTTCCCAGCACACACAGAGCTGGGCTGTTCTGAACGGATTGAAAAAGGGCAGCGAGGCAGCGGAACTGCTGCAGAGAACTGTCGACTGTGAAAATGTATTGAAATGCAGTTTCTCTACAAGCAATGAGTTTTTCCGCGCCTGCCAGACTGCTGATGCCTATGAACTGACCGATGCGGCGATGGAGCAGTGGCGGCAGCTTCCCCAAAAAGGACTTACTACCTGTCCGGAAACACCGCACAATGCCAGAAGTCTCTGTCATGCATGGAGTGCTCTGCCGATCTATGAGATGGTTCACGCTATGGCCGGCATCGAAAGCAGCAAACCCGGATGGGAGGAAATCGTGATCCATCCGCATCTGATCGGCGTGAAAGATCTGTCCGGAGAAGCCGTAACACCGGTCGGAATGATCGGATTCAACTATAAAAAATCAGATACGGATGCTCTGGAATGTGAACTGCAGATTCCGGAAGGTACGGAATGCTTTATACAGCACAGAGATGGACACAGAAGCAAATTGTCTGCAGGAAAGAATATGTTTGTTCTGTATTAAACATGTATAAAAATAAGCTTCCATCAAGGCGAATTTGTGTACCCGATGACGAATGGTGATATATACGAAAAGCCCCCCGCACCGTACAATACAATCATAAGAAATAAGAAGTCTTCGCGAGACACAGAAGCTATCAACGATATTTATAAAGAAAGAAGGAAACTAATGAAGAACCGATTAAAACCGGATGCAAACATCGCAGAACTTTTAAAGGATGCAAAAAAATGTAAAGGTGAAGTAACCATCACCACCGAGGACGGAGATCTTCTGAATCTCAAATCTGCGCTGTCCCAGTATGTACTGATCGTACTGGCAGGACAGCCCGAGATTCTGAACATTGCTTCTCTGAACTATGACGATGAGGACGCAGAGAAAATGAAATTCTATATTGCATAAGCATAGAATCACTTTTCAAATATCTTTCAGCTTTAAACGATCCTGCAACTAAGCATACATAACATAATAACAACAGCATTGTCTATTCATGAACAGGGGGACGATCATGAAATTAGCAAAGAATGACGAAAACAGAGTTGGATTTGGAACCTTAACACTTTGGCAGACCAGTGTCATGTCCAGAACGATCACCGTGTTGATCCTTGGATTCTTAATGGTATACTGCACCGATACTCTGAAAGTTCCGGCTGCAGGTGTCAGTCTGATTCTTGTACTCAGTAAAGTGTTTGACGGTGTTACCGATGCATTTGCCGGCTTTATCGTAGATAAGACCAAGACAAAATGGGGAACAGGAAGACCTTATGAAGTATTTATCGTAGGTCTGTGGCTGGCTACCTGGCTGATGTTCTCGGTACCGGAATCCTTCAGTACAACGGCAAAATATATCTGGATTTTCGTTATGTACGTACTTGCCAATGCGATTTGTACCACATTCCTGAATGCAAACGGAACTCCCTATATGATCCGCGCATTCAAAGAAGGTCAGATCATTAAACTGACATCTTATGGAGCCATCTATAACATTGTAATCGCCATTGTATTCAATATTGCATTCCCGGTTTTAATGCAGACATTTGCAACATCAGCTGCAGGCTGGAGCCGCCTGGTTGGACTCTTTGCCATCCCGATGGCAGCCATGGGACTTCTTCGTATGATCTTCATTAAAGAGAAATACGATGTAGAAACAACCGCACAGAAAAAAGAAGGCATTAAATTCAAAGATGCTCTTACGGTATTGAAATCCAACCCGTATATTTTCCTCTTTGCACTCGGCACATTAGTAGTAAACGTTATGACAAACATGGGAGTAGGCGTATACTACTTCACATATATTGTAGGTAACGTAGGATTGATGGGACTGATGAGTGTTGCAACGATCGTAGGTATTCCGATTCCGTTCTTCTTCCCGAAACTGATCCGGAAAATGTCTGTAATCAGAGTCATTCAGCTCGGCTATCTTCTGGCAGTACTCGGAGGTATCGTTAATTTCTTTGCAGGTGCAAATGTTCCGCTTCTGATGATCGGAAGCCTTCTCGGCGGTGTCGGTGCCATGCCTTCCAGTATGCTGGCATCCCTGATTATTCTGCAGTGTGCGGATTACAATGAGTGGAAGGGCAACCATCGTATGGAAGGAACCCTCAGCAGTGTAAACGGTCTGGCAGGAAAAATCGGTTCCGCAGTCGGTGCAGGTGTTCTTGGTGTCATTCTTTCGCTTGTCGGATACACCGGTGAACTGGCGACCATGCCGCAGTCCGCTTTTATCGCAATCCGAGTACTGTACAGTCTTGTACCGGCTGTCTTCTATGGTCTGACAATTCTTGTAATGATGAGATACCGTAAACTGGATAAACTGATGCCGCAGATCAAAGAAGAGAATCAGGCAAGAAGAGATGCAGCTGAGACCGGCGAACAGAACGCATAAACAAAGAATAAAAGAGTCGATTTCATGACGAAATTGACTCTTTTTGCTATACTATTAACTGTAAAAGCTTTCAGTTAAGGAGAAAGGCAATGCATCGTTTAAATGGAGATTATCCGGTAGAAGTCAGAATTCGAATTATGGCAGGACAGGTCTATGCTGCCTCTGAGCTGGGAATGTGGTGTTTTTCACCCTCCGGTCAATTGTATTATTCCACATGTCCAAATGAACAGGGAATTCTTGCTCTGCTGCAGCTGAACGGCTGTCTGGACTATATGCTGGATAATAAAAAAGGATGGGACAAACCACTGATTCTCAGCGATTCACTGGGAATGGTTTTTATCGCGGAAAGCATATTGAGCCCAAAAGATAACGGAATATCCATGCACATACTGGTCGGTCCTTTCTTTATGAATACAACTTCCGTCAAAGGTATTGAAAATGCCTTGCGTCAGAAGATCTCATCCATTCAGGCGCAGAGGGCATTTCTGCGAGTCCTTCAGAAGGTTCCGGTACTGCATATCTCGGCTCTGGACATCTATGCATCCATGCTTCATTTTACGATCTATGATGAGCCGATCCATAATTCGGACTATTACTATCAGATCGAAGAAAAAGAAAAAGTAGGACAGATCGAGCTTGAGGATGAGGAAAAACTTTCGGATGATAAATCGGAAACCGATCGTTCTGTAGATATCGAAAAGCGAATTCTGCAGGCTATACGGGAAGGCAACCCGCAGATCATGGAGCTGATGAAATCTGCGGTAAGCAGTGCACAGGGACTGGTATCCGAAAGCGGGAATCAGATTCGAGATGCCAGGAATACACTTCTTGTCTTTAATGCACTCAGCTCACGGGCAGCTATCGACGGAGGCGTGCCGCTTCAGACGGTTCGTACAATGGAACGTCAGGTCTATGAAGAAATTGAAAAATGCAGAAGCATCAGTGAACTTCATCACCTTTCCAATCGTATGATTGATTCCTACATTAAAAAGGTACAGGAGACAAAAGAAAGTGAACAGATTTCCAAGAGTATACGGGAAACCTGTGATTATATTCGGGCAAATGTACAGAAAGAACTGTCTGTCGATGATCTTGCTGACAGAATCGGTTACACACCTTATTATTTCAGCAAGAAATTTAATAAGGAAATGGGTGTTCGTGTAACGGATTTTATCAAGACAGCGCGCATTGACTATGCAAAGATGCTTTTGGTCTCGACCAATAAGAGTATCCAGGATATCAGCGATGCCCTGCATTTCGGAACCCGCAATTACTTCAGCAAGGTATTTCGTGAAGTGACGGGTGTAACTCCTGCCAGTTACAGAGAAAAAGGCTCCATGTGACCGGGAGATGGAACGTAGTACCATAGAAAAATGTTTTATCTTACAGAGTGTCTGGAATTCGGACAGCTCATTTTTGCCGTAACTGAAGATATGAACAGATAGAAAAAGAGCGTATCGCAGAAAAAATTCTGAGATACGCTCTTATTATGTTTTCGTCTTAATCAGGTACGAGCCTTCGATCCGAAGAGTATCTAATCGCAATTCTATAAAATCAATCGAGTGCTGCATTACAGGAAAAATCGCATCACACCGATCACCTGTCCGAGGATCTTAAAGGCATGATCCGGCGTAACGATGATATCGTCCATAAAATCATTTTCCGGATGTAAACGAATATATCCATTCTCTCTATAGAAAGTCTTCACGGTTGCAGAATCATCAACCAGCGCAACGATCATCTGTCCGTTGGAAGCAGCTTCCGTCTGCTTAACAAGAACCAGGTCACCATCGAAGATTCCGGCGTTGACCATGCTTTCTCCTTTTACCCGAAGCATGAAAGTGTTTGCATTGGGAAGCTTGCTTACCGGAATCGGAAGATAGGATTCAATTGCCTCTACAGCCAGCAGCGGCTGTCCTGCCGCAACATTGCCGATAATCGGTACATTCTGATACTCAGCCGCATCTACGGTCGTATTCTCTGAGGAAAGAGCACGCAGGCGGCTGTCGCGAAAATCATCATCCAGAATCTCTATTGCACGCGGCTTCGTTGCATCCTTTCGAATGTAGCCGTTCTTCTCCAGGGATTCCAGGTGAGCATGAACGGAAGATGTTGATTTTAAATTAACAGCTTCGCAGATTTCTCGAACAGACGGGGGAAAGCCTCTCTGCAGAATCTCTTTCTTCATATATTCAAGAATCTCTTTTTGCTTTTTACTGATCGGTCCTTTATCTGCCATGGATATTCCTCCGTTAATTAATACATAGGATGATCTACTGCCTTCCTATAGTAAAGCATAATTCTAAGCCAATGTTGGAACAGCAGATCGTATACGCATTGGACTATATCAAATGATATACTCTCTGCCATAACTTTAGCACAGGAAAGCACAAAAAGCAAACATATTTTCCGAACATACTTTCCGAACAAATATTCGATTCCCTGTTGACATTGTAACATTTATGTAATATACTCGAAACATCAAAACGAACGAATGTTCTGAACAAAGGTTCTGTTTCAGGATACTTGATTTAGAGTGTTGAGGGGGATTATTACATGTATAGAACTCGCAGAATGACCAATAGAGAACTTAGAAGAATAAACAGAATTTGCAGCTTTGTTTCGATTATCCTTGTTGTCGCCACCACAGTCATTTTGATCCTTGCGCTGACATCCAGACAGACAGAAGCTGGCAGACGAACCGTACCGACATACAAATAT
>JAUNAK010000014.1:0-7732 GCA_030527665.1 Eubacteriales bacterium | reverse complement strand
ACAGTTTCCTCCGGAGATACCCTGTGGTCCATTGCAGAGGAGAATATGACGGAAGAGTATGCAGAAGTTGATGATTACATCAATGAAGTGGTTCAGATCAACCATCTCACTTCTGAGTATCTTCGTCCCGGACAGAACCTTACTGTTCCCTATTATTCCACCGAATATAAGGACTGACCCCAGCCTCCTTATAGATATATGAAGTATACTTATCCAAAAGACCGGCAGTCGGGATACGATTTATCCCGCTGCCGGTCTTTAAACATTTTATTATTGAATTTACAGACCGGAAAGTTCTTCTTCGGTCAGATTTTGTGCGATCAATTTTTCACTTGTTGTATACAGATCAGAAAAAGCATGATGAAGGGCTTTTTTGTCTTTGGATTCCAATGCCTGATAGATCTTTCGATATACAGGAATGATCGTTATAAGATGATGGATTTTCCTTTTCTCTGCAACTTCAGGTGCACAGCTAAAATGTAGTTTCTCGCGAATCGTACAGGCGATATCCCAGGTAAGATCCTTTAATGTTGTATTCTTACATTCCCCGATCAGTGCCCGATGAAAACTCAATTCATAGGTTTCAAAAAGCTGGTTCGTATCTCTTGCATTCTCAAATTCTTCAAGACTGCGGCGAATATCTGCCAATTCAAACATATCACTCTTCATCATCTGCAGACAAAGACGTTCCTCAAGCACAGTAAGAATCTCAAGGTTCTCCATAAGATTATATCGATACTGCTGAACATGAACCGTCTGTTCTGTCATATCATTCCGCACAAGGTAACCGGAACTTTTTTTAACTGTCAGATAACCGTGATGAACAAGAAACAATAATGATTCTCGTAAAGTATTGCGGCTTACGGAAAGCTCTTTGCACAACTCACGTTCACTGGGAAGGCGGTCGTTTTGTGTTAAGTCATGCTGCTGAATATATAGAATAACGGAATCTACCAGCGGAGGATAATTGTTGTGAGATAAAGTGTCGAAATTCATATAGCAATATTCCCTTTATTCAGAATAAAATACAGAAATGCAGGTATAGTACGAATACGTTAATAAAATAATAACCGTCTGTATTCGTATATTTTATTATACACAAACAAGAACAAAAGTAAATAATAAATAGATATTCTAAATTATGAATAATAAGCGATATAAAAGGATAATCTCTTCGCAATAATGCAATTTTTTTGCTATAATCAAACGATAGGATCAATATAATTCAATCAATCGAAACAGAGGGTAAATTAAATGAAAATAGTTAAGCACAAACAGGCCTGTCTGGCTCTTTTGTCAGGGCTGATCATATCCATGTCCTTTTCGTCCTGTGCTTCAGATTCAAACAAGCAGCAGGAGACGAATACTACTCAGTCATCCGATACGGCTTCTTCAAATGCATCCTGGGTAATTGCAGCAGACAGCAGCTATTCATCGGCTTCTGCCTCTTCCGTTATTGAATCCATACCGGCAGGAGAGGAAAAAGGAACCGCTACCGATCCAAACCAATCAAAGAAAGAAATTAATGACGATCCTGCAGAAAAAAATGAAGATGCTGATATCGACGCTTCCGTTTTATCCTACACATATACGAGACAAGACGAACGATCGCTGTCTCTGTCCTTCACAATTCCCGATTCACTCGGATGGGATACAGAGCAGATATCTTACCGTATTGACCGAACTCCTTTGGGAGAAGAAGATGCGCCTGTCTGCATTGCCGAAGAATCTATCACCTTTTCTGAGGATGCCCCTGTAATTACTGTAGAAGATTGGTTTGAGGAGCATGAAGAGGTCATCTATACGTATACCCTGACGGTATTTCCTGTTGGTCAGGAAGAAAAAAAGATTTACAGCAGCATTCCGGCCAGTACCATTCTGATCTGTGTGGATCCCGGTCATACCTATGGTGAAAATACAATGACCGAAGGTGAGCACCGGTACTGTGAAGGCGAATTCTCTTTACAGGTTTCGGAAGTCCTGATGGAGTCTCTGAAAACCGATTATGGAATCAGCACATATTCGACCAGAGATCCTTCGCTTGGCGGCAGTCTGGATCATGTAATCAGCCCGCGAGGGGAATATGCAGCAGGCAGCGATCTGTTTTTCTCCATTCATACAAATGCAAACAACGAAAATGCCAATGGCTTTCCAACACAGATGCAGCCGATCGGAATCATGAAGACACTGGTGATTGCAAATGACAAAACAAGAGATTCTGAAATTGGAATGACAATTGCAAATGCTGTAGGAAAACGGCTTTCTGCCGTGAATTATGCAATGGGAATTGCGGAAACATCGGAATTTGAAACACGAACCGGCTCTGATTGTCTCGAGTGGACGGAAGTCTATAATGACAGCCTTGGTGTAAATGGAACCGTGGTGCAGCGAACAGAAGGAGGCCAGGAATATTATGGTGTCTTGCTTGGATCCTCTACGGTCGGTGTGAAAGGAATGATCGTAGAACATGGTTTTCATACCGTTGATCAGATGCGGGAAGCTGCGCAGGAACGCGATCTTGCCGGAGCGTATGGCAGAGCGGATGCAGCAGGTATCGCAGAAGGTTTCGGTATCGCTGCTTCAGAAGAAGAAACTGCGGAATAAATACGTTCTGCGTATTATATGGAGCTATTGACTCAGTAAAAAGGAAATGTGAGATTATAAAATGAAAAATTCAAAAACAATTCTTGCAGCATGCGCATTACTATTGATGGCTATTGTATCGATCGGTCTGCTGGTTCTCAGACAAGCTCCCTCACAGAAACTTCAGAGGGAGCTTGCTTCCGGACACAGATATCTGGAACAGGCAGACTATGACCAGGCTATTCTCGCCTACGAAGCAGCTGTTGAGATCGATGCAAAATCCCCGGAGGCATATGTGGGATTAGGATCGGCTTATATGCAAAAGGCACAGAAATTTGATTCCGATCAGGAAACAAAGATTATTAAAGCATACGATCGTTCTATTTCTGCATTTGAAACAGTAACGACCCTTAAACCGGAAGACGCAGATGCGTATATCCATTTAGGTGATGCCTGTATTCTGCAGGCAGAAACATATATTTCCATGAATAGAAGCGAAGATGCGGCTGAAGCATATAAAAAGGCATCGGAAGCTTACCTTAATGCACAAGAATACGATGAGGATGCAGATGTAGAAGCAAAATATGTATATGCCGAAAACAAAACAACCGCTTTAAATGGTACATCACCTGCTTCATCGACGGAAGCTATTGCGGAAGACAGCGGCGAGATCGCACCAGCAGAAGACAATGTACAGAAAGCCATCGGTGAGTCAGAAGCATCCGATAAATCGCTTTCCATTGAGGTCCAGCAGGTTGATATCTCCGCATTCCCGGTTACCAGACTGTATCTGGACATCGAAGAGACAACAACACATACCGTTCCCAAAGATCTGCTTCAGGATTTTTTCATTATTGAGAAAAAAGATGCAAACGGTACGTATATTAAACAAACTGTACAGAAGATCAATCAGCTCAATGAAACAGAAGCACTTATGATCGATATGGTTGCAGATATCAGCGGAAGTATGGACGGCAGACCGATACAGGATGCAAAAAACGTAATGTCCAGCTTTGTCAATTCCGTCCAGTTTGCATCCGGCGACCAGGTTGAGTTAACCACTTTTGCAACCGGTGTTTCCATTCGAAGAGAATTCACCGGTGATGCGGGTGTACTTTTAAATGACATTGCTTCGCTTTATACAGAGGATATGACCGCTCTGTTCGATGCTTTATATACTGCTGTACAGAGAACCGCTGCTCAGTCCGGAGCCAAATGTGTTATTGCATTTACAGACGGAAAAGATAACTATTCTGCTATTTCGGCCAGTGAGGTTATTGCCTGTGCGCAGCGCTACAACATTCCGATTTTTATCATAGGAATCGGAGATGTTGACACCTACGAACTGACGCAGATCTGCAGCCAGACAGGAGGAAAATATTACAGCATCAACGAGATCTCCTCCATGGAAAGTATCTATGCAGAAATCTATCGTGCAGAGAAAGAATTGTATCTGGTCGAGTTTGAGGATTCTACCAGACTGGAGATGACAGATGAATCGGATATTCATGTTTACTATCGCTCCAACTACTACAGCGGTGATACGACCTATCATTACAAACCGAACATCCTGATCAGCGCAAGCAACGATAACGTATACAAATCCGGTCCGGAATCCGTTGTCGAGAAATATATTCGTGGGTTTGCTACTGCCATGACTACTTCCGATTTTGCAAATATTGAACCGTATCTGCTGCCCGGAAGCAACATTTACAACACGCAGCGAAGCTACATTCAGCAGAACATTTCCGAAAGACTGGATTCCTGCGAGATCGTATCTACTGTATACAATGGAAATGACAGATGTATCGTTACTACAAGAGAAACCTACTATGTTCAGAAACCAGGAAAGCATCTGGAATTGATGACCCAGGAGTGCCAGTATATAGTCGTACAGTCCGGCGGAACCTGGTATCTGCAGGATTTTGCATCAAATGTTAACGTGCTGTTCCGAATCAATGCGTAAATAAACAAACACTGAGAGGTATATATGCTGCAAATTGAAGAAGTCCTTACCCGGTCCCAGTTAAAGAAATTCGTTGATTATCCGAATCAGCTGTACAGGAACGTTCCGCAGTTCGTTCCTGCTACCTATGCGGATGATCTGGAAGACTGGGACCGTGAAAAGAACCCTGCCTTTGCCTATTGTGAAGCCCGCTGCTGGCTGGCTGTCCGTAATAATGAAATTGTAGGGAGAATCGGTGCGATCATCAGTCATCGCGCCAATGAAAAATGGAATACCAATCGCATGCGATTCACCCAGGTGGATTTTATTGATGATAAAGAGGTATCTGCGGCACTGTTTGGTGTCGCAGAAGCCTGGGCAAAAGAAAAGGGATGTGACGAGATCCATGGACCGCTCGGATTTACGGATATGGATCGGGAGGGCATGCTTGTAGACGGTTTTGAGCATCGCAGTATGTTTATAACCTACTATAACCATCCGTATTACATCGAGCATCTGACCAAACTGGGCTATGTCAAAGACGTGGACTGGATCGAGAATCTGCTCACTATCCCCAAGGATGATGATGTCTGCAAACGTCTGAAACGCTTTTCGGATCTGTCTCTGCGCCGCTATCATCTGCATCTGGCAGAAGCGAAGCACCAGAAGGATTTTATACCGCTGATTCCTGCGTTCTTTCGACTGGTCAATCTCTGTTATTCGCCGCTGTATTCCACGGTGGAACTCAGCGAAGAGCAGATCAGCCGCTATGCGAAGAAATTTGCTCCGCTGATCAATCCGAAACTCAGTGCTTTTGTTATGGATGAAAACAACGAAATGATTGCTATGGGAGTCGGAGCTCCCAGCCTTGCCTCCGCACTGCAGAAAAGCCACGGAAAGTACCTGCCTTTCGGCTGGGCAAGAATGCTGAAAGCTTTGTATGTGAACGACACGATCGATCTGCTTCTGATCGGCGTGCATCCGGATTATCAGGCAAAAGGAGTCAATGCGATCGTAATGAATAAACTGCTGGAAGGCTGCCATGCAATGGGCATCACAAAGGCTGAGACCGGACCGACACTCGAGCTGAATTCAAAGGTTCTTTCCCAGTGGAAGGGATTTGACAAGCTGCAGCATAAACGCCGCAGATGTTTTATCAAGAAGCTGCAGTGATACAGGAACTTCGATCTGCCATTAAGCGGCAGCTGCGATTCAATTGAAAATCCCGTTAAAGAATTCAAGAGTTCACACAGGTTTAACTGAAAGTATTCAGAAAGGAAAAAACGATGGATAAAGTAATGATTTTTGGAAGCTATGTTCCCTGGAAACTGGATGCATCTACATGGATCATTCAGTTCATGAACGGCAGTGAATACATGTATCTGCTGGAAGGTGAAGAGAAGGCCCTTCTGATCGATACCGGATGGGGCAGCGGCAATTTACGCGCACTGGTCGAGAAACTGACCGATAAACCGATCCTGGTTGTAAACAGTCATTTCCATCCGGACCACGCCGGGGGAAACGGTGAATTTGAGCAGGTTTATGTAAGCAGACGTTATGCAGACGATGTAGGAACACTTTCCGAATCCCTCATGCCGTTCGATCTTTCCCGGCTCCCGCATCCGGATTATGTAAAGATCCTCATTGGCGAAGGCTTTGTATTCGATCTCGGAAATCGTGAAGTCGAAGTAATGGAAGCCCGTAATGCACACTGCAACAGCAGTCTGTTTTTCCTGGACAGAAGTCATCGTATGATCTTTACCGGTGATGAATTTGAAAGTGCACAGTCTAATCTGTTCAATGATCCCCTGAACGAGAAGGGCGAGATCTCCACAGGCAGAGAAGTGTTTGAGAATTTCACTGCCAACGCCAAACGGATCTGGGAACTTCGGGATGCGTATGACCTTGTACTTCCGAACCACAACGGATCACCTATGGCCAAATGCTACATTGAGGAATATGCTGAATTATATGATGCCCTTCTCAAGGGAGATGTTACGGTAGAAGATAAGCTGAATCATTTCTATATCGAACAGGATCCGAAAGCTCCCCGACTCTGCCGTGTGAGATACAAAGGTGTCAGTGTATTTGCCTATAAGGAAGATGTTAAGGAACTGAAAGGGAGTATATAAGCCTCTCAGTCTGTTTAAAAAGGAGTACGCAGCCCATGAAAAAGAACGAGATAAATATTCGCGATCCCTATGTTTTGCTTTACAATAACATGTATTATCTCTACGGTACACGCAGCGAGACCTGCTGGGGCCCTGCCGATGGATTTGACTGCTATACCAGCAGGGATCTGGAGAATTGGGAAGGTCCGTTTGAGATTTTCCACAGACCGGAAGGCTTTTTTGCCGACAGCTGCTACTGGGCACCGGAGTGTATATGCATCGATGACAGCTTTTATCTGATTACTACTTTCGGAGGTGAAGGCGTTAAAAAAGGCATTTATGTTCTGCGTTCCGAGTCACCTGTCGGGCCGTTTCAGGTATACAGTGAAAGAATAACCCCGGGAGAATGGACCTGTATTGACGGAACCGTACACTTCGAAGACGGAATCCCCTGGCTCATCTATTCCCGTTCTTTCGAAGATGATCCCAGAGGCTATATGGTCGCTCAGCCTCTGCAGGCGGATCTGAAGAAAGCTGCCGGAGAACCGGTGATTCTGTTCGATGCTGCAAAAGCTCCCTGGGCCAATCCGGTTCCGTTTGCAAAATTCGAATTCGGAATCGAAGAAGACTGCTACTTTACCGATGGCCCCGGAATATTCACTTCCGATGATCGGCTGTACATGACCTGGTCCAGCTGGGGAACAAATGGATACGCCGTTGGTGTGGCTGTATCGGATAACAGAAGGGTGACAGGACCCTGGCGGCAGCTGGAAATACCGATCTGGCCGGAAAACGGCGGGCATGGAATGACCTTCCTCTCGGCTGCAGGCGAACGCCTGTTTGCCCTTCATTATCCCAATGATAAACTGCAGGAACATCCGGTTTTCATGAAGCTGACCGGAGCAGACGATGCATTCCGGCTGGAAAATATATAACCATCCATTTATTCGCACATTAAAATATTCGAGGACTAAATGAATAGACTTGCGCGTTAAATCGTTTGCCTGTTAAATCACTTGTCACTCAAAGCAAAAGAACGGGGTCATCCAACTTAGTTGGGGTTTCTCCAAGTTAATTGGGGACGATCGTTAGG
>JAUNAK010000139.1 GCA_030527665.1 Eubacteriales bacterium | reverse complement strand
AAGCAGATCAGAAAGCACATCAAAAGCTCTTTGCCTTCTCAATCAGCTTCTTGTAGATATGCTCTACGAACCAGGGTTCCGTGGATTTCTCAAGTGCTTCTTCGGGGGTAAACCAGGCTGCGGCACTGTTTTCCTCCGGGTTATGATGGAGCTCTTCTTCGGAATCTGCTTCGACCAGATAGGTGACATTCATGTGCAGATGACCGGCTACATATTCTCCGTGTTTCATATGAGGAGAAACGGAGAGAACTTCAACGGAGATCGGGCGTCGGGATACGAGACGGATATTTTTTAGACCGGATTCTTCCTCCACCTCTTCCAGACATACGGTAGGCAGGTCCAGTTCGCCGTCTGCGTGACCGCCGAGCCAGGACCAGGAATTGAAGACGTTGTGATGGATCATCAGTACTTTGCTGCGGTCCTTGTTAACGACCCAGGCGGCGGTAGTCATATGTGCCATTCGATTGGATCGTAAAAAGGCATCTGCATTGGTGCGGATGAAATGCTGAATGATTTCTTTGTCCTGTTCCTCCTGATCATTGCAGGGAACAAATGCGTCCAGGTCTTTCTGAAGGTCAAGCATGATAATAGCTCCTTTGCATGCATATTCGGAGCGGATGTCCGTTGTCGGCATTCGTCCCGGTTTTACTAAAGGTGTTGATCGATTATTCTGATGCAACGCTTTTTCAAGGCAAACATATACGTTTGCTCAGCAAGATTCAGTATACCGCAGAATCAATCAAATGGATGAAAAAAATGCGTCAAAACAGGGCTTGAAAGTAACGAAAATTGAATGCGTTTTTTGTGTATTATTACTCTGTGAGATCCTGCATAGCAGCAGGCGAAAATGAGCTGAAAATACTTCGGGATCCTGCAAGAGGTTTTGACTTTATTCCTGCTGAATATTATAATTTTTTATTAACAGTGAATTTTTTACTTAAAGGAGAGAGTTGATTTTGGACACGCAGCCGCTGGTGCAGATCGTTCTATTGATTATATTGTTGTTGGGTTCCGGATTTTTTTCTTCGGCGGAAACAGCTTTTACTACAGTGAACCGTATACAGGTTCAGCTTCTGGCAGATGAGAAAAACAGAAACGCAGAGAGGGTGCTCTGGATCCTGGACCATTCACCGAAGATGCTGTCAGCGATTCTGATCGGCAATAACCTGGTGAATATTTCCGCTTCAGCACTTGCTACGACTCTGACGATCCATTTCTTTGGAAATGTTTATGTAGGAGCAGCAACCGGAATTCTGACACTGCTTGTTCTGGTGTTTGGAGAGATTACACCGAAGTCTCTGGCTTCTCTGTATTCCCTGCAGATGGCGTTAGCCTATTCCGGCGTGATCGTTTTTCTGATGAAGATGCTGACACCGGTTATTTTCGTCATTGAAGGAATTCGTACCGGTCTTCTGAAACTGCTGGGAATCGATCCGAACGCAAAACTGAACGCGATGACCGAGGATGAGCTGAAGACTCTTGTGGATGTCGGACTGGAGGACGGTGCCATCGAGGACGATGAGTTCGAGATGATCACCAATGTTTTTCGACTGGATGAGTCACTGGCAAAGGACATCATGGTTCCACGGATCGATATGACCTTTATTCCGGTGGATGCGACCAGAGAAGAGCTGATGGAGATCTATCGGGAGGAAAAATACACCCGCTATCCGGTCTATTCGGAAGACAGGGATCAGGTCATCGGAACGATCAATATGAAGGATCTGCTGATGTATCCGGAGAATGAACCTTTCAACATTCGCAAGATTCTGCGGACACCGCATTTTACCTTCGAGCACAAGGAAGTGGGAACTCTTCTGATTGAGATGCGCAAGGCATCCATCAGTCTGATTATCGTACTGGATGAGTACGGTGCAACCTCCGGTATGATCACGCTGGAAGACATTCTGGAGGAGATCGTCGGGGAGATCCGTGACGAATTCGACAAGGACGAACGGGATGCGATCATCGAACTGGAGAAGGGAAAAGAGTATCTCATTGACGGGTCTACCAATCTGGATGATGTGAATCAGGAACTGAGTCTGGAACTGACTTCTGTAGAGTACGATACTCTCGGCGGTTATCTGATCGAGCTGCTGGACCGTCTTCCGAAGAAAGGGGAAACGATCCTTCTGGAGAACGGGATACGAATCGTTGTAGAGATCGTCAGACGAAACCGGATCGAGAAAATCCATGTTTTTCTTCCGGAGGAAACTTCGGAAAAAGAGGAAAAGAGTAAGCATAGCTAAATGCTTATATGCATTACAGGAGAAACGTATGGGAATAGATGAAGAAAAGAACTATTATATGAAAGATAATAAGGTGAGTGGTTCGGACGGACCTGTGAAACGCAGCGGGGACAGGAACGGAAATATGTCAAACGGGAATAACGGTGACAGAAACTTCGGCAGATCAAATGAAAACCGGGTGAATGATGGGCGTCAGGGATACGGTGATCCATCTCGGAATCGAATGAATGACGGTCGTCAGGGGGACGGTAATCCAAACCGCAATCGAGGAAATGCTGGTGGTCAGAGTTACGGGAATCCGTATGGCAGTCGAATGAATAATGATGGAAAAGAACCCGTATCATCCTATAAGAATCAAACACCCTATAAGGAACAGGGGAATTACCGTGATAAAGGATTCGGAACGCCCTATCCGAATCAAATGAAAGATCCGGGAAAATATTCATCTGGAGGACAGCAGGGATATGATCCGGGAAGAAATTCGTATGGG
>JAUNAK010000013.1:42396-44631 GCA_030527665.1 Eubacteriales bacterium | reverse complement strand
TATTTTGAAAGGAATGTAAGTCGCAGGGGTTGCATCTCGATTTACAATTCACGTTTTTTGAATAATTGCAAAAATAGTATTGAATTCACGTATTTTTAATGCTATTATCATTAAAGCTTGTTAAAAAAGCGAAAAGTTGAATACTTTCTGCAGGTGTCGATCGCTCGATGAAAAGGGAAGCAGGTGAAAGTCCTGTACGAACTCGTCACTGTAAGCAGTTTTGCAGAACCCGTAAGTAAGGGATACCCCTTGACTTGGTCACTGTTCTGAAAGGTCAGGATGGGAAGATGGTTCTGCAGTGTGCTGCAAGTCAGGAGACCTGCCTGCGGATGTTTTTTTCGAAACCACGAGTAACTGGTTTGCGATTCAGAAATTCTGCTGTCATATACAGCAGATTATTATGTGTGCATTACCGACCGGTTTTCTGCCGGTCGTTTTTTATGCAAGTAATATATTATGTAAAGGAGAAACATATGAAAAACAAAGTTGTAGCAGTCATTTGTACTGTAATGCTTACCGGCGCAATGGTTGCAGGATGCGGAAGTCAGGCAGCAACCGAGACAGCAGCATCCGCAGCATCTGCAGCTTCCTCTGCAGCAGAAGCAGCCGAGCAGGTTGTTGAGAGCGAGACAGCAGAAGCAGCAGTTGCAGCATCCAGCGAGGTTGTAGTTGCAGCATCCACAGAGTCTGTTGTATCTGCAAGTGCAGAAGAGATCGATCCGGCCGTTGCTGAGTGTGCAGCACTGATCGATGCAATCTATGTGCAGGAGAGAACCGAGGAGACAGATGCACAGTGTGAAGCTGCAAAAGCTGCATGGGACGCACTGACTGATGAGCAGAAAGCTCAGGTAGAAGGTAAAGAAGCTGATCCGGATTATTTCGGAAGAGATACTGGTGATGCATCTCTGGATGATACTCTGAACGCCGATGAGATCGGTGAGAATGAGATCCTTGTTGTAAGCTTCGGTACATCTTTCAATGACAGCCGTGTAAAAGATATCAGCAGCATTGAGAAAGCTATCGCAGCTGCATATCCGGACTGGTCTGTAAGACGTGCATTCACTGCACAGATCATCATCAACCATGTACAGGCTCGTGAGGGCGCTAAAATCGACAACATGGAGCAGGCTATGGATCGTGCCGTTGCAAACGGTGTTAAGAACCTGGTTATCCAGCCGACTCATCTGATGCAGGGTGCTGAGTACGACGAGCTGATGGAGGTTGTTGAGCAGTACAATGACAAGATCGATTCCATCACAGTTGCTGAGCCGCTTCTGGGAGAAGTTGGAGAAGATGCTACTGTAATCAATGAGGATAAGGCAGCTGTTGCTGAGGCTGTTGTTGGTGCTGCTGTAGAATCTGCCGGCTTTGAGTCCGCTGCTGCAGCTGCTGACGAGAACGTTGCATTTGTTCTGATGGGACATGGAACTTCTCACATAGCAAAAGTTACTTACAGCCAGATGCAGACACAGATGAACGAGCTGGGATACAGCAACGTATTCATCGGTACTGTAGAGGGTGAGCCGGAAGAGACTGCATGCGAGAATGTAATCGAGGCAGTTAAAGATGCCGGATTTACAAAAGTTATTCTTCGTCCGCTGATGGTTGTTGCAGGTGATCATGCAAACAACGATATGGCAGGTGAGGATGAGGATTCCTGGAAGAGCATGTTCGAGGCATCCGGAGCATTCGAGAGTGTTGATGCACAGATCGAGGGACTTGGACGTATCGAGGCAGTACAGAACCTGTACATTGCTCATACAGCTGCAGCTATCGGCGAATAATTCCTGCGTCGACGGCAGACCGAAGATCGTCTTCGGTTAAGACAGAAACGTTGATTCCGGATCATACACTTGTGATTCGATAATTAAAACGTGAAATACAGTGCGAGTAGACGGGAGCATTTGCCGTCTACTCGTTTTTGTACGTTTGAAAAGAAAGGAACAATACGATGAAAAAAAGAATGATGGCAGCTGCCTGTGCAGCAGTACTGGCAATTTCCATGATGGTTGGATGCGGAAGCAAAGCTGCAGAAGAGAATGCTGCGGCATCTGCAGCATCCGGCGCAGAGCAGGCTGATTCTGTTGCAGAAATCAATACCGCATCCGCAGAAACCGAAGCGGTTATTGCATCTAGTGAAGCTGCAGAAGCTGTTACCGCAGTCAGCAGCGAAGAAGTAACAGCAGTAAGTGAAGCGGCAGAGGCGGTTACAGCAGTTAGTGAGGCTGCAGAAGC
>JAUNAK010000013.1:0-42386 GCA_030527665.1 Eubacteriales bacterium | reverse complement strand
ACTGCTGAGGATGCAGCTACAGCAGCTGCCTTGGAGGATGGTGTATATGAGGTAGAATTCAATACTGACAGCAGCATGTTCCATGTAAATGAAACAAAAGAAGGAAAAGCAGAGCTTACCGTTGCAGACGGACAGATGACCGTACATATCACACTGGTTTCCAAGAATATCGTTAACCTCTATCCGGGCCTGGCTGCGGATGCACAGGAAGAGGGAGCAGAGCTTCTCCAGCCGACGACTGATGAAGTGACTTACAGCGATGGGGCTGTCGAAGAAGTATACGGATACGACGTTCCGGTTCCGGTTCTGGATGAGGAGTTTGATCTGGCTCTGGTAGGAAAAAAAGGAAACTGGTATGATCACAAGGTTTCTGTAACCAATCCGCAGAAACTGAATTAATATGGAATAATCAGTATAAGCCGTATGGAAATCCTTTTTGAGAACCAGGATTTTCATAGGAGCAGCAAGTGTATAAAATAAGAAAAAGCTGCCCGGTCGTCAGTGACGATCGAGCAGCTTTTCTGCATTTCCGCCGAGGATGGCGGTTTTTTCTTCATTTGAAATAGGAAGTTCCCGAATAAATTCGATGCCTTCCCGAATATCACTCCAGGGACTGTCAGAACCTAACAGGATGCGTTCAGAGCCGAATACCTGAAGCATATCCATAAACTGTTTCGAATCCAGCAGCTTCAGATCCTCCGGTTTATAGAAGGCATCATCCAGAGGATGAATGTATCCGGTGGAAAAAGCGGTGTCCAGATAAACGGAGGTATCAGCCAAAAGGGATACGACCTCATCCCAGTTTTTCCATCCGCCCATATGTGCGGCGATCAGCTTGAAATCGCCGATCTCATCACAGGCATGACGGATTTTGGAAACAGCGCAGTATGTATCATTTGGAAAACCGATATCGATACCAGCATGGATCATAACAACCAGTCCTAATTCCGCGGCTTTGTCATAAATGCGAAGATTACGTATATCGTCCGCATCGACATGCTGATAGGTGGAATGGAGCTTGATTCCCTTCATTCCCAGAGAAACGATCCTTCGCAGTTCTGCAGCGGGATCTTCCAGATCCGGATGCATGGCGGCAAAGGAGAGGACTCCTTTGCCGTCATATTGTACATTTGTTTCATAAGCAGTTTCGTTGATACGTGCCACCTGTCGGGGACTGGTGGCAACCGGTACAATGACCGACAGATCAACACCGGCTCTGGATTGGGTCTCCAGAAGACCGGAGAGGGTTCCGTTGGAAAACGGCTGGGAATGAGATGCGTGTTTCAGTTTTTCAATGGTTTTTTCCGCGATCGAGTTTGGAAACGTATGTGTGTGAAAATCAATGATCATAGCAGGGTACTTCTTAACTTATGGTATTTCTTAAATTGCGGTATTTCTTAAATTACGATACTTCCGATCACACAAATCATGCGCTTCAGCTGCAGTAGAGCAGCTGAAGTAAAATACATGCGGTTACAGAGCAGGCATATCGGTTCTTGCCGGATCCAGAATTTCGGATGCATCAAACAGATCGGAGGTCCAGTCCTCATCATTGTGGACATCGTTCCATAGACGATAGCCATCCAGATTACGGCGGCCGTCATGTACGAAGTCATCATGAACTTCCAGGGTGTACTGATAGGAACTTACGGTACAGAAGATATCAAATCCCATGCTCTTGAGATACTGGTATTTCTCATTGGAATCATATCCCTTGGAGCCGTTGGGATCCAGGTCGGTACCATGAGCGAAAATGATCATATTGGTATCCCCGACCAGCGGTTTTACGTAGTTATCCCAGTTTTCGGTATCTCTTTTCAGTTTTTCCATCTCGGTACTGCCAATGTTAAGATGGCCCCAGGTATGGCTGGCAAAGGTCCAGCCTTCGGCTTTCATGGCTTCTGCTACCTGTTGGGCACCTTCCACTTCTTTATCGTAATCAAAATCCGGATGTTTCTCCAGATACTCGATCTGATCCGGATCAAGGTTTTCACGTGTCTTGTAGGCAATATCGGTTCGATAGCCGAGAATACCGTCATAGCCGGTCAGGGCAACCGTTCCGCGTGCACCTTTGTAGCAGCCGTCCGGATGGGCTTCCATAAAGTCATCCAGAAGCGGAACACAGTCATAGGAACCGGTGACAACCGTTCCGTCATCCTGAATATACTCACAGGTTGGGGTACCATCTTTATCAAGAACCAGACGGGAGGCAACCCCGCGTCCGTCATAGCTGTGATAATAGCTCAGATCATCCAGAGAGAGGATGTATGGTTTCTTATCTGCAGGCAGATACAGCTCCTTGGTCTGCATGCGTGTGGTACCGTCGGATGCGGTGACCTTCTCTACAATGTCATACATGCTGATCAGTACATAGCCTCGGTCATACATGGTCTGTGTGATCTTGTTGAACTCATCGACAGTTGTCATCCACTGTTTGAATCCGGCAGTCGCTGCGTCGGTTCCGGAGAAGGCTTTCTGCGGGTCAACGACAAGGGAATGGTAGAAGATATGCGTTACATCCTCCGGTTTTACCTGAACCAGATTTTCCTTTGCTGAAGTATAGTCGGTGATCGCTTTGGAGACATCTTCGGCAATCTCTTCTTTTGTATTTGTTTTCAGCAGTTCGATGGCGGAATCATAGTCATAGTTGGCTGCCATTGTAGCTGCCTCTTTCAAAATGCTCTGTGCATCATTGACTTTCTGGGCGTATGCCAGTGAAGCCTGAATCCTTTGGGCAACGGCAAATGTCGGAGTAATAAAATCCCCAAGGGATTTTGATCTTGCCTTGCGTACGGCAGAAGAGATCAGCAGAATAACAGCGATAACAAGAACTGCTGCAATGGCAAGAAGCTGCCGCATCCAGCGGTTTCTCCAGCGGCGTCCATAGCTGCTTCGACTGAATACACGGAGTGGATGGCGCCATAACATGGAAAATCGATAGCGGTTTGCGCGAGATCTTCTTCGTCGTCTGGGTTCGGTCTGTACGTTGCTCATAGTCGTATGAATGTCCCTTTCAATAGTATAGTTGTGTAAGGGGCATGGAATATGCCCAGTTAAAAAAAATATACCATAGACAATCAGGAAAAAACAATAAAGCGGTATACTAAGGAAAAAAAACTATAAAGTAATTAAGGGAGAAAAAAATGTGAATCAGGAGTATACTTGGCAGGAGAAAGCGTGAGAATGGCAAGGAGGTTGTAAGATATCGGTATGCATACAATACCTGCAGATGATTGTATATATTATGAGCCGTACCTGTCCGGACTGACACCGGAGATGCCGGATACGTTCCGGCTTCTGGCAGAGCTGCTTGCGCAGGGCCAGTTTGAACTGCTGCAGGAGGCGGCAGAACTTCGGCTGATCTATCTGATGAATGATGCAGCAGAGAGTTTTCTTGTTTTTCATAAGGCAGTGATGACGGGGAAATACGATGCGGCATTTGAAGGGTATCCCGTCGGTGAGATTTCCTATCAGGAGGAGAAAAAGCAGTATATGCTGGTGATCCGGCAGGGAGAAGCATCTCTGCTGACGATCTTTTTTGAGCAATTGGAATTAGAGACCCGTTTGTATAACTATGGCAGAACCGGTCATTTCTGGGTAAAAGAGTATGAGTATCTGAGGCAGATTGAATTCCGGATCGCCATTCTTTACGATAAGTTCTGTTATCTCGGACCGGATGCCTGCACCCCGGAAGAACAGAAGCTGGCGGTTCTGGGAATGTTTCCTCCGCTTGGATATCATTATTATCCTGCGGTCCCTGCCAGATATATTGCAGAACGGGTAAACGGAATGGATCTGGCGGAAGAAGCTGTCGATCTGATGGAGGCGTTTGCTGCAAAAGTGGATGACCGGGGACTGCTGAAGGAATTGCAGAGATATCGGCAGCGGCCTACCGCATATCGGGCGGGACGTGTGGCAGCAATGCTGGGAAAGAAAAAACATCTGCCGGTCATTCTTTGCCTGGAGAGGGCTATTCGAAAAGCGGCTGCAGCATATCCGTTCAGAACATACCCCGAGGAAGAGGAGAAGCAGCACCTGGAACGAATGGAACGGGCGGAGCAGGAGAGGAAGAAGTGTAAACAGGAAGGTATTGAAGCGGAAATCTTTGTAGAAGAACCATTTGCGGAGGACAATGACGGCATCCAATACCATATCTACCTGCTGGAATATCTTCCGATGCGGCGAAAGATACAGTGCCGCATAACAGAATATTAAATGAGATGTATCTTAAAACATACAAGAATAGATATTGAAAGACGGGAAGGCTGCGTGTAGAATGTGGTTGTAATTTGAGCGTTATTCCAATGAGAAAATGCATCAAGCAAATACATCATGTATGTAAAGATCGAATCGCAAAACCCGAAGCAGTATGCGGGCATGTATACAGAACAGATAAATTGACCCATCGCGGCAGTTATATCCGTCAGAGAAGGCCCCTCCTGTCAGGTACGAAGCAGCACCGCTGCGCCTGATCGGAATACAGCAGGAGAGCGAGGAGAATTTACGTCAGGCAGTATCCATTTCTCAAAGTGTTTCGCTTAATTTCACTCTATTACTTTTTTATTTCGAAGGAGAGAATGAAATGAACACTTCAAAAACTTTTGACACCAGAAAACTTGTTGAGATTGCCGTGCTGATTGCCGTTACGATCATCATGGGAACGACCCCTCTCGGTACGATCCGTACACCATTCCTCAGTGTATCGCTTGTAACGATTCCGGTAGCTATTGCCGCAATTATCATCGGACCTCTCGGAGGAACCATCTGCGGAGCTGCATTTGGAATTACCAGTTTTATCAATGCAGTAACCGGAACCAGCGGAATGATGGCCGTACTGTTCGGTGTAAATCCCTTCGGTGTATTTTTCACCGCAGTTGTTCCCCGTGTACTGGAAGGTCTGCTGGTCGGACTGATCTTTAAAGCTCTTCACAGCGGTCTGAAGCTGCATAAGTCATCCTATTATATTGCATCGATCTGCTGCCCGCTGCTGAACACACTGCTGTTCATGACCTGCATTGTTGTATTCTTCTACAACAGTGATTATATCCAGGGACTGGTTTCCAATCTGGGTGTGACCAATCCGTTTGCCTTTGTTGTTGCACTGGTTGGTGTACAGGGCCTGATCGAGGCTGTCTGCTGCATGCTGATTGCCGGAACGATTACGATCACACTTGCAAAAGTACTTCATAGATAAGAAAGTATTTGAATACCTGCTGCTGATAGAAATATTGGCAGCAGGTATTTTTGCTTTACGGTGATCGATTCATATTCGACACGCATACAGAGGACCGAATGTGCGAAGAGATATGGAAAAACCATGAGATTATGCATCGGAATTACGTGATTGCTCTTTTCTGTGTTCGGATGGACTGCAGCCATATCGTTTCTCATAGAGATGATAAAAATGACTGGTGTTTTCATAGCCGACCATATGTGCGATCTGTTTGATCGACAGATCGGTACGGACGAGCATATCTTTTGCCATGGACAGACGAACCTGCTGCAGGTATTCACGAAAAGACTGACTGCGGTATTTTTTCAGAAGAAGCGTATAGTAATTGCGATGATAATGGAATTTTTCTTCCAGAATATCTGCAGAAACTTCGGCAGGATGCAGACGGATATAGCGTTCGATCTCATACAGCAGGGCTTTCTCTTTTCCGGACTGGCTGGAGGAATGCAGATGCAGTTCATAGTCGGTACACAGGCGGTGAAACAGGCGGATCAGCAGACCGCGCAGGATATCCGATCGGCCCGGAGAATCCTGAAGAGATTCTGTGTATAAAAGCTCCAGCAGGCGCAGTATAAATGGATCGGCTTCACCTCGTAACTCCAGAAAACTTTGTTCCGATGTCTGTCTGCTCAGGGCATGAAACAGAAAATTCTGCAGCTGATCGGAATTGTCAGAGCTGTGCAGAAGTTCTTCCATATAGTCGGTGCGGAGCTGCAGAAACAGAACCGCAGCGTCTACGGGAAGAAACAGATCTGCATGGTCACAGTTGCGGTCGGTGATCACAAAGGTGCCCTTTTCAAAATGCAGTTGTTCTCCAAGCAGAATCTGGTCAAAGCTTCCTTCGAGCACATACAGGATCTCGATAAAATCATGGCGGTGAAGACGTCCTCGCGCCGGAAGCTGCCGCTGCAGCAGGTGGTCGTCGATCAGTGAAATCGGATATTCATAACCGGTATGATCATATAGGATCAGCAGCGGTCGAAAGCGGACAGGCAGGCTTCGATTCTCGGAAATGACGGAATCGATCTGTATGTATCTGTTGGATTCCTCTTCCGAGATCACCGGAAGACCGGAGTGCATTCGTTTTCTATAGTAAATGCTTCTTGCTTCTATATTTTCGAAATAGTCCATTCTGTTTCCATCTCCTTTCAACTTCACGGAAGGTTTTTTATCCCGAATTCCATTAAAAAAATCGTGCAAATCGTCCTTTTTTATCATTGTATCAAAGCCTTTCGTCCTTGTCACGAGCCCTCCGGAAAAGTAAGATATATACATAAGAAATGTTAAGAAAACAAATATTCTGACAGGCGAAACTATATCGTGCAAAAATAAACAGGAGGTTGAAAATGAAAAGAGTATCCATCAACAGGGGCTGGGAATTTGATCATGGCATGCGAAGTGGTTTTTCCGCGATCATGGAAAGCGAGACTATGCGTACCGTTGATCTTCCGCATGACTATATGATCGAAAGCGAAGTGCGTGAGGATGCACCGGCAGGACCGGCAAGCGGTTTTTATACAGAAGGTGTCGCATATTACAGCCGCAAAGTAGAAATACCGGCAGAGTGGAAAGGACAGGAGATCTATCTGGTATTCGACGGAGCAATGATGAATGCCACACTGGAGATCAACGGTTCAAAGGCTGCCCTGCATCATTACGGATATACGCCGATGATTACGGATATTACTCCATATATCTATTACGGAAAAGAAAACAGGGTAACTGTTACCCTGAATCCGGGTACACAGCCGAACAGCCGCTGGTATTCCGGTGCCGGTATTCTGCGTTCTGCCGAACTGCTCCACGGGGATCCGCTGCATATCGTTGAGGACGGTATTTTCGGTTATACGGAGAAGATCGTATATGCTGAAAATGGTGATCCGGAATATGCATTAGTAAAATCAGAGATCTCAGTAGAAAATCTAACCCATGAAAACAGACTTGCACAGGTAGATGTATGGCTGACGGAAGATGACAGTGATGCTGTGATCCTGAAGAGAAGCCGCAAGATTCAGGTGAATCCGGGAAGTACCGAAACAGCAGAGATTCGTTTGACTGTTGATGCTCCGATGCTCTGGTCTGCAGAACAGCCGCATCTGTATCGTCTGCATGCAAAAGTAACCGGAACCGAGCAGTTTGTCACACATGTGACGGAAGCAGAGAAGACAGAAGACGAAGCAGAGGTGCTCTTTGGTATTCGTACGATCGAAGCCGATACCAGAAAAGGACTGCAGATCAACGGAAAAACGGTAAAACTGAAGGGCGGCTGTATTCATCATGACAACGGTATTCTGGGTGCAGTTTCGTTATATGACAGTGAAGTCAGAAGAATTCGTCTGCTGCAGAAGGTTGGCTTCAATGCCGTTCGAACCTCCCATAATCCGCCGTCAAAAGCGCTGCTGGAAGCCTGCGACCGTTTGGGAATGTATGTGTTCAACGAGGCATTTGACTGCTGGGGCATCATGAAGCAGCCTGGCGATTACAGTCTGTTTTTCAATGAGGATTGGAGAGGCGATCTGACTGGGTTTGTTAAAAGAGACAGAAATCATCCGTCTGTTGTTATCTGGTCTACCGGCAACGAGATCGTAGAGAGAGGTGGACTGAACAACGGCTATACACTGGCAAAACAGCTGGCAGATGTGGTTCATGCTCTGGACAGCAGCAGACCGGTATCCAATGGAATCTGTTCTTTCTGGAACGGATTGGATGATGAGAAGACCGAAGAGGATATCAAAAAGATGCGGGAAATGCTGTCCGGTGAAATCAACAGCGTGCAGAATGTAGATTTCGGTGCAGAAGATCTGTCCTGGGAAATAGGAACGGAACCGTTTACCAACGGTCTGGATATCGTCGGCTATAACTATATGGAAGATAAGTATCCGAAGGATCATGAACTCTTCCCGGAACGTATCATACTTGGTTCCGAAAACTATCCGAAGGAGATCGGCAAGAGATGGCCGATGGTGGAAAGCACCCCGTATGTGATCGGTGATTTTACCTGGACTGCCTTTGACTATATCGGAGAAGCCGGAATCGGCAAATCTCTTTTTGTAGAGAAGGATGATCCCAGAATTCATATGGGACCGATGGCGCTGATGTCTCACGGTTCGGCTTTCCCCTGGAGACTGGCCAATGATGCGGATATCGATATCAACGGAAATATTCTTCCGCAGGGTGACTACCGCAGTGTTGTATGGGGCAGCAAAGCGACCCATCTCTATTCCTATGATCCGGATACCTTTGATCTGGTTGAACTGTTAAGTTCCTGGGGATTCACTGCAGGTGTAAAGAACTGGAACTGGAAAAACAAAGAGAACCATCCGGTAAAACTTCTGGTATTCTCTTCTGCAGAAGAGGTAGAGGTTCTGGTGAACGGTGTATCTCTCGGAAGAAAGAAACAGGGAGAAGCACGTACAACGGAAGATCTGCCGCTGTCCTTTGTATTTGAGACCGTATATACACCGGGAGAGGTAGTTGCGATCTCTTACAACGAAAATGAAGAAGTATCCAGAGACCGCATATGTACGGTTGGTGAGCCGGCAGAGCTGCGCCTCGTTCCGGAAACGATGGAAATGAAAGCAGACGGAAGCAGTCTTGCTTATGTGGGTGTGGAGATCGTGGATGCTGACGGAAATGTAGTTCCGGATGCAGAGATCGCTTTACAGGCAGAAGTTAGCGGGGCAGCCGGTCTGGCAGGATTTGGATCCGCCAATCCGATCACGGCAGAGAATTATACAAGCGGAAGCTTCCATTCCTACCGCGGACGTGCACTGGCCGTTCTTCGCAGCAAATATGAGTCAGGTGAGACTGTACTGACCGTTAAAGCAGAGGGAGTAACCGGACTGCAGGCCTCGATCAGCCTGAAGGTTACTGAATAATTAATAGCAATTGCATGCGCTGTATCAAAGATAAAGTGCATGCAATTGCTATCAGATAGGATACTGCAGAAGGAGCCTTACAGCTCCCTGCGGTACTGTTCAGGGGTTTTCCCAGTTTCCTTTTTAAAAAGCATACCAAAATAGCCGGGACTTTCGAATCCACATTCGGAAGCAATCTCGGCTATTTTCTTGCCCGGATTTTGGATCAGCAGAAAGCGGGCACGTCCCAGGCGGATGCGGAGCACCTGCTGCCAGATGGTGCAGTGCATTTCTCTTTTGAAAAGGGTCTGAATATAGCCTCGGGAAAGCTGCAGGCTTTCGGCTATGTCATCAATACTGAAGGATTCGGCATAATGTTCCTCCAGAAAACTAAGAATGCTGCGAACGATATCATTTCCAATGACCAGTGTATCATCGGTCAGGAAACGAATGTGATCCGACAGATTCAGCAGAAAATCGTAGCACAGTACAGAAAAGGTGCGTTCACGCTGCCGGAGAGGCTGATCAGAGGGCTGATCCAGAATATTCAGAAGATATTTCCGAAGAAGATTATCTCCGGAGATCTGATACAGTCCGGAAATATGCATCCCGAGATTGGACAGCAGAGAGGCACAGCTGTATCCCTGGAAGCCAATAAAATCCACCTTCCAGTCTTCGGTCAGCGGACGATAGCTGTGGGAGACCTCCGGGTAGAGAATAAAGCCCTGCCCCGGCAGCAGGACAGAACGTTTTCCGTCGATGATCACTTCTCCTTTGCCAGAGATACAATAGAAAAACTGAAAGAGCTGCATGCCCTTCGGTCGATGAACAGGTTCCTGTTCGTGGTCTATTCCGATCAGAGAAACTAGTAAAGGAAGTCGCTGGGAATATTTGCCGGAATGCCGGTAACTGTAGATCATAGATAAGCCTCACTTTGCGATTCATAGGTACACTCAAGACAGTTGCGTTTAACACGACTGAAATGTAATCGCGAATCTCGAAGAGGATTCGCGCCGCAAGTTCGGCAGCTGCGAAGCAGCATTCAGATGCCGAACTTTGCGTTCTAATGTACACTAAGGTCAGTCGTGTTTAACACGACTGACCTTAGTGTACTATATTTATATAAATATAACAATCGTCAGATTGCGGAAGCGGAGCGGAAGACGTAAACTGAATACAGAAAGCAGTGATATGGGTGTAATACAGCTGCAGGAAAACTATTATATGCATTGGATCAGGAGGTATTTAATGATTCCCGAAATTCGTAAACTGAATGGAATTGATACGCTTTTTGTTAATGACGAACCGTTTTTCTGTCTGGCAGGTGAGCTGCATAACTCTTCGGCCAGTGATCTGAAGTACATGGAAGAGCATGTCTGGCCGCTTCTGCAGGGACTCAACATGAATTCGGTGATCGTTCCTCTTTACTGGGAGCTGATCGAGCCGGAAGAAGGAAAGTATGATTTTTCGCCCGTGCAGGGACTGATCGAGCAGGCGCGTGATAATCAGATGAAGCTGATCTTCCTCTGGTTCGGCCTTTGGAAGAATGCAGAATCCATGTATGTTCCGGGTTGGATGAAAAAAGATACACAGACCTATTTCCGTGCCGAAAAAGTAAACGGTGAGCGTATGACAACGATCTCTCCGCTGTGCCGGGCTGCTGTTGAAAAAGATAAAGCAGCTTTCCGTCAGGTGATGCGTTTTATTCGCAGCTTCGATGAAAAAGAGAGCACGGTTATCGTTATGCAGGTGGAGAATGAGATCGGTCTGCTTGGAACGGCAAGAGACTACTGCAAGGCTGCCAATGATGCTTTCGAAGCAGCAGTTCCGGAAAAACTGACAGAGGCTCTGCAGCTGCCGGCAGGAACATGGAAAGAAGTATTCGGTAAGGATGCAGAGGAGTCTTTCATGGCCTACAGCTTTGCAAAAGCGGTAGAGGAGATCGCAGCGGCAGGAAGAGAAGAGTATCCGCTTCCCTGCTATGCCAATGCATGGCTTCGTCAGTATCCCTGGTATCCGGGTTCCTATCCGAGCGGCGGTCCGGTCGTAGAGATGCAGCCGATCTGGAGAGCGACAGCACCGTCCTTATTTACCTTTGGACCGGATATCTATGTATCGTATGTGCCGTCGATCATGGATGAATATCATGCGGATAATAATCCGCTGTTTATCCCGGAGGTTCGTAAAGATGCGGTTACCGCATCCTACTGCCTCTATGCATTCGGCAAACACAACGCCATCTGCTATTCTCCGTTTGGCGTGGAGGAGCTGAATATGGATCCGGATGCCATCGACAAGCCGCCGATGGAGGTCATGATCGCCCTGAATATCGATCCGTCTGCTTTCGACATTGCCGGAAGCAAGGAATACGTGGCTGCAGCATACAAGCTGGTGGAGGATATGAAACCGCAGTATCTGCAGTACAGAGGAACATCGCATATGCAGGCATACTGCAAAAAGTCGGAAACCGATTTTGGTGCTTTCCTGGAGTTTGAGGAATTTGATCTGCAGGTAGCATATGCACCGAGAATTCCGTTCAAACCGCTTGGCGCAGGTATCGTTTACGAGCTGGAACCGAATAAATTCCTTCTCTGCGGAATGATGTCTACATTTACCTTTATGCCGAAGGCAGGAGAAAATGTAAAAATCGATATCGTAAAACTGGAAGAGGGACATCTGGAAAAAGGCGAATGGGTTTCCGGACGGGTACTGAATGGAGATGAGAAGATGATGCTTCGTCTCGGAGATGTTCCGCAGTGCCTGATGGTGGAGATCTATAAATATTGATCTCCTGGAAACAATCTGATTGAACAGAATAAGAGGATAAGTTGACTAAAAATAGTTTCTGTCCGAGAGAACGGAGAGAAATAGTACCGAAAAGGAGATGTGCAGATGTACATCTCCTTTTTTGTATACTTTTTTTTGAAAATACGGGGGAATTCATGCAATAATGAACATATTCGTGTATACTGATAACAGTTACGTCTGCCGGCTTTCTTTTGGGGGGAATGCGGCAGAGAGAAGGTAAAGGAGAAGAAGGTAAGACGAATGGTAGAATTTCCTGCAGAGATTGTAGAAATGTATAAGGATTTTAAGCCGGCACATCAGAAGATCTACAGGATCATCAAGGACAGTATCTACTCCGGAAAGCTTCAGACCAAAGAAAAATTCACAGAGGAGGCCATTGCCAAGGCACTGGGATGCAGCCGTACGCCGGTACGTACAGCCCTGCAGAAGCTGCAGGCAGACGGTCTTCTGCAGAATGTTACGCGGAATAACTACGGACTGAAGGTGTTTTCCGAAAAGGAGATCCGGGATCTCATGGAGCTGGATCAGCTGCTCGAGGGACGTGCAGCCTATCTGGCTGCGCAGCGAGGCATCAGTGAAGATGATATGGAGACCCTGGAAGAGATCAATGATATGCTGGGAACCTATGAGGATTTTAAAGCACGGCCGAGCGGTGCCTACGGAGACGGTGCCCGCGATCTGCATACGGAATTCCATATGCTGATCGGAAAGCTGAGCGGTAATCAGTTTTTGTATAAAGAGATCGTAACGGTGCTGAAGCAGGTTCGGTCGCTGCGTCTGGAAGCAGTGAATGATGCGAATGTGGAAAGGAGAAGCCTGTTGGTAGATTCCGGCCTGCATAGGAATATACTGGAAGCAATCCGGGATCGGGATCCGTCGCGCGCCGAGCTGATGATCCGCTATGAGATCGATCAATGCCACATGCTTTATCGAAACGGAAAGTAATTCCCGGAAAATAATAATTTCCGGTAAAAAAACAAAATGAGACGGGGAAATGAAATGGGACACAAACAGTATTGGACAAATGAACATCTGGAGTATCCGGAGCTGACCATGTATCAGATGGTCGAAGCAGCGGCAAAAGCGAATCCGAATGCAGCTGCGATCGAGTTTTATAACAAGAAGACCAGTTATCGAATCTTTCTGGATAAAATCAACCAGGCAGCCAGGGCACTCTGGCGTGCCGGCATTCGTGAAGGGGATCGAGTAACGATCTGTCTGCCGAATATTCCGCAGGCGATGGTCTGCTTTTATGCTTTGAACCGGATCAGTGCGATCGCTAACATGGTACATCCGTTATCCGCACGGGATGAGATCTCTTTCTATCTGAATTTTTCAAAAAGCAAGATGATCCTGACAGCGGATATGTTTTATGAAAAAGTGGAAGAATCGCTGAAGCAGGTGGATCATCCGGTCACGATCATTCTGGCCCGGATGCAGGATGAGCTTCCCTTTCCGCTGAATGTGGCTTATGTGGCCAAGGAAGGAAAAAAATACCGGCATATTCCGAAGGTACCGCATGTCATCACCTGGAATGAATTTATGTCCAACGGATTGAATATCGGTATGATGAACAAGCTGCCGGAGCCGTCCTTTGACAGGAACCGCACCGCGGTTATTCTGTACAGCGGCGGTACCAGCGGAACACCGAAGGGAATCTGTCTGTCGGATCTGAATATGAATGCCCTTGCCATGCAGGGAAAGGAAGCTACCGGTGTGGCTTTCCATCCGGGAATTACAATGCTTAGCTGCATGCCCTGTTTCCACGGTTTTGGTCTGGGAATCAATCTGCATCTGGTATTTATCTTTGGTGGCACCTGTATCCTGATGCCGACATTCAATAAGCAGAGCTATGCCAAAATGCTGATCAGGAAGAGACCGAACTTCATTGCCGGTGTGCCGACGATCTTTGAAGCACTTCTGCATATTCCGGAGCTGGATAAGATCAAACTGGATTTTCTGATGGGCATGTTCTGCGGCGGCGATTCTCTTACGATCGAGCTGAAGAAGAAACTGGATACCTTCCTGAAGGAGCATGGGGCTTCCATTCAGGTACGCGAAGGTTACGGACTGACGGAATGTGTAACCGCCAGCTGTCTGACACCGAAGGACACCTATCGTCCGGGAAGTATCGGTGTGGCTTTCCCTGATACCACCTATGCGATCGTTGCTCCCGGAACCGATGAGGTCATGCCTTACGGAGAAGAGGGAGAGATCATTCTGACCGGACCGACTGTTATGCTGGGCTATCTGGATAATCCGGAGGAGACCGCCAAGACACTGCGGAAGCTTTCGGACGGCCGTACCTGGCTCTATACCGGTGACCTTGGCTTTATGGATGAGGACGGTTATGTATATTTCAAACAGAGAATCAAACGCATGATCGTAACCAATGGTTACAATGTATATCCGGGTCAGCTGGAGAATGCGATCGACAGCTGTGAAGAAGTTGCATACAGCTGTGTCATCGGAGTGAAGGATCCCAGAAGAATGCATCGGGTAAAAGCCTATATTGTATTAAAGGACGGTGTAGAGGAAAGCGATGCGGTTCGTGAGAAGATCATGGGAGTGCTCAAAACAAAGATCGCTGCCTATGCACTGCCGAGGGAGATCGTATTCCGTAAGGAACTGCCCCGGACACTGGTAGGAAAGGTCGCATACAGAAAACTGGAAGAGGAATCGGAGCAGGAAAATGCTGCGAAACAGGGAGAATAAAGAACAGTGAAAAAGAATACGGCATATAAGAGAAGAAGAGGAGACCGCAGAGACGGCAGGCTGGTTAAAGACAATCCGGGATTGAATACGATCATGGCTTTTCTGTGGCCCAATCGTACAGACTGTGAAGTGTACCTGCATGATACGGTCGACTGTACGGAGCTGCTGAAATATCTGGAGAAGAGAAATGAAGGAAAAACAGAGGAGAAGATGACACTTTTTCACTGTACGGTGACAGCGTTGGCCCGTATGTTTTATGAACGCCCGAAGATGAATCGCTTTGTTCAGGGGGGACGTACGTATGAGCGTTACGATAAGCTGCTCAGTTTTGTTGCCAAGCGGCGTTTCACCGATCATGCTGAAGAGACGCTGATGGTCCTGAACGCAAAACCGGAGATGACGGTAGACGATATCAGCAGGAAGATCATCGGGGATGTACGGGAAAGCAGAAAGAGTGAGAAGGCAACCGGAGGTGTGGATGAACTGCTGGATACATTGGCCAAATTCCCCCGACTGTTCCTGCTCATCTTTATCCGCTGCATCCGATGGCTGGATTTCTGGGGAAGGGTACCGAAATCTCTGACCGACGGAGATCCGAATTTTACATCCGTGACATTGAGCAATCTGGGAAGCATCAAATGTCCGTCGGTATATCATCATCTCAGCAATTACGGAACGACTAGTATTCTGCTTACCATCGGTGTGATCCATAAGGAAGAGATGCTTATGGAGGACGGACACAAAGAGATCCGCGACTGCGTGGATATCGGTGCAACGCTGGATGAACGAATTGCAGATGGTTTCTATTTTGCCAAAAGTCTGAAGCTGGTGAAGCATCTGTTTGCCAATCCGGAGCTTCTGGAACTGCCGATCGGTACCGACTGCGGTTTCGATTATAAGTGATGCGGGACTTCTTTGTTTATATTCAAAGAAAGAATTTGAGTTTTGGAATATAAGCACATGCAGTGATTGAAAAATCAATAATAGTGTATAAAATGCAGGTTTATACGGATTTATATGCATAAAAGTGCATATAAAAGGTATAAAACTGCATTTTTTTGTTGCAATGCATGCATGATAGTGCTATCGTATCTCTAGATTTGGTAACGCAGACAGAGAGCAGGAGGTGTAATCGATAATCTTGCAGGAGAATCTGCCGCTTATTATTTCTAAGGTTTGATGTGGAGGTATAATACATGACAGAAACAACAAAAAAGAGAAAACACCGGAGACCCCGTGTATGGGAATCACTGGCAGTTCTCGTTTTTCTGATCGCCATGCTGGCAATCGGTATTATCGTATATGGAGTCGATCCGCATGTTCCGATGCTGCTCGGTGTTCTGGCGGCCGGAATTATGGCGAAAATACTCGGCTATTCCTGGAAATCCATTGAGCACTTTATGATCCGCGGCATCACAAAGGCCATGCAGTCGATCATCATTCTGGTCATCATCGGTGTACTGATCGGTGTATGGCTGAACGCCGGTGTTGTTCCGGCTATGATCTATTACGGACTGCATATTCTGAAGCCGTCCATCTTCTTTGTGGCAACCGTATTGATCTGTTCGATCACGGCTCTGGCAACCGGAACCTCCTGGGGAACCATGGGAACTATGGGTGTAGCTCTGATGGGTATCGGATTCGGACTGGGTATGGATCCGGCAATGACAGCAGGTGCGATCATTTCCGGTGCGTATTTCGGAGATAAAATGTCACCGCTTTCGGATACGACGAATCTGGCTCCGGCGATGGCAGGAACGGATATTATGAGTCATATCCGCTTTATGATCCTTCCTACTTCGATCGTATATGTGCTTACACTGATCTTTTTCGGCGTGCTTGGCGTAGTAAAATCTACCGGTGGAAGTGCAGACCTCAGCCAGGTAGTCAGCCTGCAGGAGGCACTTCGTTCGATGTTCAATATCAATCCGGTTCTGCTTCTGCCTCCGGTTATCGTTATCGTGGCGGTTGCACTGAAGGTTCCGGCGATTCCGGGAATCACCCTGGGAATTCTGTCCGGTGCAGTGATCGGTTTGATCTTTCAGGATAACTGCACGGTCGGTACGCTGTTTGAATGCGGTATGAATGGATTTTCCTGTGAGACAGGCATCTATGAGATCGACCGTCTGCTGAATTCCGGCGGTCTGATGAATATGACCTTCTCGATCTCCATGACGATCATTGCAATGATGTTCGGCGGTATCATGGAAGAAACACACCAGCTGGAGGTCGTTGTCAACAAGCTGAAAACATTGATAAAGTCACCGGCAGGACTGGTTACACTGACAGAGGCAACCAGTGTTGTTTCCAATGCGGTCATGCCGGAACAGTACATTTCCATCGTTGTACCGGGACGTATGTATGCGGAGGAGTATAACCGAATGGAACTGAGTCCGACCACACTTTCCAATGCACTGGAAAGTTCCGGAACGGTCACATCGGCGCTGATTCCCTGGAATACCTGCGGTGTATTTATTACATCCACACTGGGTATTTCGGCTATTCAGTATGGTCCATGGGCCGTGTTCAACTGGCTGATGCCGCTGGCATGCATTGTCATGGCAGTTCTCGGAGTTACCATTGCAGACAAAGAGGGCGTACGTCTGATCAAAAAGAAAAAGGCTGTACAGGAGTAATTGCATATGTGTCAATAAGCGGAAGAGAAGCGAAAGGGCTTTCTTCCGCTTTTTTTGAAAAGAAAGAAATTCTGCGAGCAGAATTTCTCTGAAAAAATAATCTGGCGCCGTACAGGAAGTGTGCGGATTTGTATTCTGTAAAGCAGCCAAGGGGGGAGTTTAGAAAAAAATTATGATTTGGCGATAGGATGTTCACAATTGTGTGGCATAATAATAGAAGGTCTCATGGGTATTCGTGGTTTTCCTTTTGGGGGAGTAAAAGGGGAAAGCAAAACGAGAAAGATCACAAATATTTCATAGGAGGGGAATGTATTGACCGAGGAAGAATATCAGCAGTTGGTACGACCCTACAGTGATGCATCGGAGATTCTGATGAGTCGTCTGAATGTTATGAAGCATCAGCTTTATGATTCGTCGGCGGGAAAGCCGATCCATACACTGCAGGCAAGAATCAAGTCAAAGGACAGTATTGAACGGAAACTGGCTGTCAAGAAAAATGTAGAGGAAACGGCTGAAAATGCCAGAGATTATCTGCTGGATATCGCAGGCATCCGCGTGATCTGTTATTTCGAGGATGATATCTACAACCTGGTGGACAGTCTGAAGCGGCAGAGCGATATTATTATTCTGAAAGAAAGGAACTATATCAAGGAGCCGAAGGTAAACGGCTACAGAAGCTTTCATCTGATTCTGGGAATTCCGGTCTATTATACGGATGCCATGGAGTATTTTCCGGTGGAAGTGCAGTTTCGAACCCTGTCCATGGATTTCTGGGCAAGTATGGAACACCATGTGCTGTACAAGAAGGAAAATGATAACCGGGAGAATATTGCAGCGGAACTGAAGATCTATGCCGATGAGCTGTCGGAGATGGAAAAACGCTTCGCACATTTCGCAAATAAAATTCCTGTTTCATAATGTCATGCAGAGACGGTGAATAAAGAGATATAAAACAGGATAAAAAAATGCTGCCGCACGTTCTGTGCGGCAGCATTTTTGTTGTCCGGCAAACAAAGAGAACGTCCGATGGAAGCTCTTTTGCTTGCAGAAGTATCATTAGATCGATCTGCAGTTAGCGTACAGATCCTGCAGACAGGTTTTACTCCCAGAACTCCTTGTTTCCGGAAGCCTGATTCAGTACCTGACGAAGGTCCATCATCGAGGTGTAGTTCGGCAGTGCAAAGATCGGATACTTCTCCTTCAGCAGCAGTTCAAGCAGCTTGTTGTAATCGGTGACAACTTCCTGCAGTTCATCTCCGGCACCTGCTTTCCGCAGACGTTCGGAGAGGTCAGCCGCACGATCGCCGCCGACATAGATCTTTTTCAGATGCGGATCGTTTACAAGTTTTTCGTAATCGGTATCGTTGATCCAGGAAATATCATGGCCGTCACCGGTTCGGTCGTTCAGACAGAGGACCGCGGTGAAATCTTCCTGCAGACCGGTCAGATAGGAGAATGCCTGGTTGCAGCCGGCCGGATTTTTTACGAGGATCATCTGCAGTCGGTTGCCGTTCAGATCGAAGGTCTCCAGACGGCCGAAGGAAGACTGTACCGAAGACAGGGAATCGATGGCTTCCTGCTCCGGAAGCCCTATGGCTTTGACCGCAGCAACGGCAGCGGCAGCGTTGTATACGTTGTATACAGCCGGAAGAGATACATGGACATCACAGGTCTGCGCAGCTGTCTGCAGAGTAATGTCACTGCCGGTTGCCTCAATTTTGTTGATGGCGGTAACGGCAACATCCGGATTCTGTCTCTTATAGCCGCATTTCGGGCAGCGGAAGCCGCCGAGATGTGCATAGATGTGATAGTCATAGTCATATTCACTGCCGCAGACCGGACATTTTCCGGCATCGGCCAGATCGATATTGCCCTGTTCTCCGACGGTTTCGTTCAGTCCGTACCAGACAACCTTGTTCGGTACATTCAGAGCCAGGGAGGCAGACAGCGGTTCCTCGGCATTCAGAACAAGAATGGATTCCGGACTGCGTTCCACACCGGTGCGGATCTCTTTCAGGGTGTTGCCGACTCCGCCGTAGCGGTCCACCTGATCGCTGAACAGATTGGTTACAACGATCGCTTTCGGACGGATAAAGGGAACGACCTGTTTCAGAGCAGCCTCATCACATTCGAGAACCGCATAATGGGTCTTCGGATCTCCTTTCCAGTTGGTATTGCAGATCATGTCAGCAGCAATACCATGAAGCAGATTGGCTCCGGATTTGTTCAGCAGACATTCGTGACCGCCGGAAGTCAGTGCATGGGCAATCATATTGCAGCTGGTGGTTTTGCCGTTGGTACCGGTGACAACGATGATCTCCATACCTTCGGAAGCAGCTGCCAGAATGTTTTTGGAAACTTTCATGGCAACGATACCCGGAAGGGCGGTACCGCCGCGTCCGGTCTTTCTCAGAATTGCCCGTGTGGCTTTGCAGGCAGCGGAAGCTGCAGCAGCCTGGATTGTATTTGGTTTTTTCATATATTTGATCTCCTTAAAGTGGATAATTGGCATCCGATATTTTTGAAATGCCGTGCAATATTTGAAATACTGGGTCAGCATTGTAATACCGCAGCAGTTTTTCATAAATTATGTATCCGCATGTATTGTACAGAAAAATTGTACAAATATAGGCATGTACCTTTAGGGATTTTACCACCGCAGGACAGAGATGAAAAGTTTTTTTAACGGAGGGGGACACGAAAAAACAATTAGTAAGCGGGATGAGAGGAAATATGATAAAATAAAACAATATTTGGCTGCCGGTTTTTACAGGTGTTTCTGCGGATCGTTTTAAGCAGAAATGGTGTTTAAAACCGGATTATTAACAGTAATGGTATAGATACTACAGATCGACTCGGAGTGAAGGTATGCTTGGTGCGAATGCTGGAAAATTAATACATACATATACACCGGATTATGTCGTTTTTGATCTGGAGACAACGGGAATCTCCTGGAAGAAGGACAAGGTGATCGAGCTCTCTGCGGTAAAAGTGCAGGGCGGCAGAGTAATTGATGAGTTCAGTACACTGGTCGATCCGGAATGTCCGATTCCATATTGGGCAAGCAAAGTGAATGGAATTACCAATCGCATGGTTTCCGGTGCACCTGTTATGGAAAAGGCACTCCGGTCCTTTCTGGAGTTTGCGGGGAATGCGGTTCTGGTGGGACACAACATTGCCTCTTTCGATATGAAGTTTATTTATCGGGATTCGGAAATGTATTTCGGCAGGATTCCGGATAATGACTATGTGGACAGTCTGCTGCTTGCCCGCAGGATTCTGCCGGAACTGAAAAGCCATAAGCTGACCGATCTGGCCGAATACTACGGCTTTTCTTCGGAAGGTGCACATCGGGCATTGAATGACTGCCGGATGAATCAGAAAGTGTTTGAGGCAATCTGCAGAAGCAGCCGTGAAAGAGCGCAGAAAGCTGCAGAAGCTTCCGGCAGACGGACGGGTGCCGAAACAGACAAAACAGACAGTGGTTCCCATGCGGGTACAGCAGATGAACGCCTCCCTGTGCAGGGAACGGATCGTAAGACAGCAGCAAAAAAAGCAGATGCGCAAACAGATGGGCAGTCCGGAAATACAGGGCATACCGTTCCTGTGAAGAAGTACACAGTGAAGATCCGCGGAGTGGTGGAGAGGATCACCTATCAGAATCCGGAAAACGGTTACACTGTT
Source organism: Eubacteriales bacterium (assembly GCA_030527665.1). Lineage (GTDB taxonomy): Bacteria > Bacillota > Clostridia > Lachnospirales > Lachnospiraceae > Bilifractor. The sequence continues at coordinate 21,453 of JAUNAK010000013.1, read as the reverse complement.
CTGAAATGTGCGGTAAAAGGCTACTCGGAGCTGGTTGCCGTAGTCGGTCATATGCCGGATGTATATGTAGGATCGGTGCTTTTGATCGATGGAAACTGGAGGCAGGACAGCAAATACGGAAGGCAGTTTGCGGCGGAAACATGGGAGGAAACCATGCCGGCGACGGTCTTCGGTATAGAGAAATATCTGGGATCCGGACTGATCAAAGGGGTCGGTCCAAAGTTTGCGAAGAAGATCGTACAGCAGTTCGGAACGGATACGATACAGGTCATTGAAGAAGATATCGACCGGCTGAAGGAGATCGAAGGAATCGGAAGCAAACGGATCCGTATGATCCGGGAAAGCTGGGAGAAGCAGAAGGAGATCAAAAATGTCATGATCTTTCTGCAGGATCACGGAGTCAACACATCCTTTGCTGCGAAGATCTACCGGCAGTACGGAAATGAAAGTATTCCGAAGGTAAAGGAGAATCCCTACCGCCTGGCAGACGATATCTGGGGGATCGGCTTCCGTACAGCAGACAGTATTGCGGAAAAACTGGGGATCGAAAAGGAATCCTATATGCGGATCCGGTCCGGGATTCTGTACACTTTGAGTCAGCTGGCGGATGACGGGCATGTATTTGCCTATCGGGAACAGCTGGCTGCAAAGGCGGCGGAGATTCTGGAAACGGCCCCGGAGCTGATCGTAATGACACTGGATCAGATGACCGCAGACAAGGATGTGATCCGGCAGAAACCGGAAATTGATACGCTGTCGGAAGATGCCTTTTATCTGCCGCCGTTCTATTATGCGGAGATCGGAGCTGCCGGAAAACTGAAGAAACTCGCAGACTGTCCGGCCGGTGATCCACTCTGGAAAAAACTGGAGGCGGCAAGAGTACAGAGCGGCAATCCGGGACTTTCCGTCAATGCAAAGGCAATCGGCGAGCGCCTGGGAATGCAATATGACGAGGTGCAGGAAGATGCGATTCGTACAGCGGCCGGGTCCAAGGTAATGGTTCTGACCGGAGGACCGGGAACAGGCAAGACAACGACGACTCAGGGAATCATAGCCGCCTATCGTGCCTATGGTCTGAAGATCCTGCTGGCAGCACCGACCGGACGGGCAGCGAAGCGTCTGTCGGAGGCAACCGGGATGGAAGCCAAGACCATTCACCGCCTGCTGGAGTGCAAACCGCCGGAAGGCTATGAGAAGAATGAGGAGAATCCGCTGGAAGGAGATGTATTGATCGTCGATGAATGTTCCATGATCGATCTGATCCTGATGAATGCCCTGCTGAAAGCAGTACCGGAGCATATGCGTTTGATCCTGGTGGGGGACATTGACCAGCTGCCTTCTGTAGGAGCGGGAAATGTACTGCAGGATATTATTGACAGTGAGCGCTTTCCTGTCATCCGTCTGACCAGGATCTTCCGTCAGGCGCAGACCAGCAGAATTATCATGAATGCGCATCGGATCAATAAGGGAGAAATGCCGGATCTGTCAAACGGAAAAGATACGGATTTTTTCTTTATGACAGCAGAAGAACCGGAGGAAGCTGCTGCAAAGATCGTGGATCTGGTTCAGCATAAGCTGCCGGCCTATTATAGAGTGCCGGCCACGGAGATCCAGGTTCTGACACCTATGCAGCGGGGCGTGACCGGTGCGGCAAATATGAACCGGGAGATGCAGGCTGCCCTGAATCCGGAGGGAGACACGATCTATCGGGGCGGTATGGCATACCGGGTCAATGACAAAGTCATGCAGATCCGGAACAATTATGATAAAGAAGTGTTTAACGGGGATATCGGAACGATTTGCTCGGTTGATCATGTGGACCGCACCCTGCAGGTGGAATTTGACGGAAGGCAGGTGGAGTATGAGACCGGTGATCTGGATGAGCTGGTTCTTGCCTATGCGGCAACGATCCATAAATCACAGGGATCGGAGTATCCCATCGTTGTCATGCCGGTACTGATGAACCATTATGTGATGCTGCAGCGGAATCTGATCTACACCGGAATTACCCGTGCCAAAAAGATCCTTGTCATGGTCGGAACCAGAAAAGCATTGTCCTATGCGGTCCGGCATGTCACTGTATCCAATAGAAATTCTCTGCTGAAGGAGCGACTGCATGGCTTACAATGAAGGCTTTTGTAAAATGTACAATACATTCGGATGGAATTATTATCCGGAATCATTCGGAGAGATGCTCCTGCAGTGGCTGCGCAAAGAGCAGATACAGGTGCAGTCTGCGGTCGATCTGGGCTGCGGAACCGGTATGCTCTGTCATGTGCTGGCAGAAGCCGGCATACAGACACTTGGCGTGGATCTGGCTGAAGAGATGATTCGGACGGCAGAAATCAACTGGCCGGAGCTGGATTTTGTGCAGGCAGATATCACCTGTTTTCAGCCAAAGCAGCCGGTGGAGCTGGTAACAGCAACCTGTGATGTGTTTAATCATCTGCTGGAGGAGGAAATGCTGGAAAGGGCATTTGGCAGGATCCGCGGATATCTGCGAGCAGAAGGTGTCTTTATTTTTGATCTGCTGAAGCCGGAAGAGGTGCAGCCTTTTTCTTCCATCGAGATCGGCGTAGAAAATGACCGGCGTTATGAGTACCGGATCACGGATAAAGGGAACCGGCTGGTCGAACTGGGAACGGCAGTATATGATGTCGGAAGCGGTGCGACGATCAGCAAAGATGTCATCTATGAGCGTCTGCATGAGCCGGAGACGATTCAGAAACTGCTGAAAAAATGCGGATTCACAGATGTTCGGATCTGTGATACGCTTTCTGAAGAATCAGGAAGACACGGTACGGACTGGATATTTGTGTGCAGATAGAGAATGATATAGGAAAGCATAAGAGAAACGGATTTCTGTCGGGGATCTTGCTTCTGCTGAGACAAGTCTGCATCCTCCTCTGCAGGAGATGGAGACCAGAGAAAGCATCTTGGTAACATGATCCAGAACGGCTGCCTCCGCTGCAGGAATTGGAGAGCTTCCGGCGGAAATGAAAGGAACAGAATGGAATTTACAATACAGGAACAGGCACTTGCGGCAGTAGAGAAAGCCGGGCTTCGACTGGAGATGCAGGACGATGTACTTGTGCTGACTGACGGAAAGCTGACGGTAAGCGGTGATTTTTCAAAAATGCTGCCGCGGCTGAAACAGAATAATCTCCAGCGGGAAATGCTGGTAAAGGCTGCCAGGATCAAGAGTCTGTCACGTCCGCTTCGCATAGTAGATGCTACGGCAGGACTGGGAGAAGATGCGATTCTGCTTGCAGCATCCGGACATCAGGTATGCATGTTTGAATATGATCCGGTCATTGCGGCATTACTGAAAGATGCACTTCGAAGAGCGGCTCTGCATCCGCAGCTGTCGGAGATCGCCGCCAGAATGAGGGTGCTGGAAGGGGACAGTACAAAAGCACTTCCACAGATGGCTGCACTTCCGGAGGAGGAACGGCCGGATGTGGTACTCCTGGATCCGATGTTTCCGGAACGAAAAAAGAGCGGACTGATCAAGAAGAAATTCCAGCTGCTGCAGCAACTGGAGAGCCCCTGTTCTGCAGAGGAAGAGCTGCTGCAGGCAGCAATCGCAGCAGAACCGTTGAAGATCGTCATCAAGAGACCGGCGAAAGGACCGTATCTGGCAGGAAGGAAACCTGATTATTCCCTGGACGGAAAGGCAATCCGTTATGACTGTCTGATCAATGTCGGACTGAAAAAGCAGTGAGGTCTGCCGGATATACCTGAAAAAAGAACAGGATCATTTATAGACAGTTCATGCAGTATTGCAGAATTATAAAACAAACAGAGGAGATAGAGTATGATCGATACAGTTGTTTTTGACATCGGCGGTGTTCTTGCGGAGTGGAATCCGGAAAAAGGCATGAGAGCGATGGGATTTTCCGAGGAGACCATTCAGGTTTTGATGGAGAAGATCTTCCGTGCCATCTGGCTTTCCTGTGATGAGAAACGGTATACGGAAGATGGGATACGTGCCTACTTCAAAAGTGTGGTTCCCGGATATGAGAAGGAAGTGGATGTGATCTGGGATGAGCTTCCCAAAATCAGTACTGAGTTTCCGTACAGCTGTGACTGGATTCGTGAATTAAAGGCAAGAGGCAAAAAAGTATATCTGCTGTCCAATTACAACAATATTTCATTTGAGAAGAATTCGGTGAACTATCATTTCCTGTCCCTTGTAGACGGACGTGTTGTTTCCTACGAGCTGGAAGCGGTAAAACCGTCACCGGTCATTTTTGAGCATCTGTTAAAAAAATACGATATTGATCCGGAGAAGGCGGTTTTTCTGGATGACAACAAGGATAATATAGCAGGCGCGATCCGTATGGGAATGAAGGGAATCGTTTTTTCCTCCTATGAACAGGCGCGTGCCGAACTGGAACAGTATTTATAAGCAAATAAAAATACGAATATGCCGGGCATATGCATATGATATGTACCCTTCTTACTGATTTGTCCAGTAAAGGGGGGACATATCAATATGTCGGATATTCGTATTTTTTTTTGCAGTTATATTAGTTCAATTTTGTGCATGTTTTGTATCAAATAGGGTATAGTTTCCCCCTATTTGTGATACTATCATAGAGGTAGAGTTTAAGACATGCGCAGCATAAGTCGGTTTTGTGCGAGAACAGATTTGTTTGCGGCAGGAATGTGCAGGGATTCGGATGGGTAGATGTCAGTGAAAGCTGACCCGAATCCCGCGCCAGGTCTCGCAGAGCTCGACTTGAACTTTAGAGAACAATACAGAGTACAAACGGGAGGATACCATGGGAAGACAGGCAGAGGAGATCATCAGCGGACTGCAGAACGGTGTTTATGATGAGGTGTTGAGAAAGATCTATATCGACGAAAGTGTACTGCAGATGCAGCGGGAACGTTATGTAAAAGCTATACAGGAGTATATCGGGCTTTTTGGAAATGCAGAAGTAGAGATCTATAGTGCGCCGGGACGCAGTGAGATCGGCGGAAATCATACCGATCATCAGCACGGAAAGGTTCTGGCTTCTTCCGTCAACATCGATATTATTGCAGTCGTATCACCGACCGACGATCAGATGGTGCATTTCAAATCCGAGGGCTATGACCGTATCGATACATCGGTTGCCGATCCGGTGATCGACGAATCTATCTTCGGAACAACGAGATCCCTGATCCACGGAATTGCTGCAGGACTTCGCAAAAGAGGATATCAGGCAGGTGGATTTAATGCATATGCTACCAGTCAGGTACTGTCCGGATCCGGACTTTCCTCCTCCGCAGCATTTGAGATCCTGGTAGGAAATATCCTGTCCGGACTGTACAACGAAGAAAAACTGGATGCCGTTACACTGGCCCAGATCGGACAGGAAGCGGAAAATATATATTTCGGCAAGCCCTCCGGTCTGATGGATCAGATGGCCTGCTCGGTCGGCGGTCTGATCTTTATTGATTTTGCAGATCCGAAGACACCGCAGGTCAAAAAAGTAGATGTGGATTTCAGTGTATTCAAGCATTCTCTCTGCATCGTGGATACCAAGGGATCCCATGCGGATCTTACCGATGATTATGCGGCAATTCCGGTTGAAATGTGCAAGGTTGCGGCATATTTCGGCAAGAAGGTTCTTCGCGAGGTGGACGAAGCTGCATTCTATCAGGCACTTCCGGAGATCCGAAAGGCAGCGGGCGACAGAGCCGTTCTTCGTGCCATTCATTTCTTTGATGAGAATGCACGTGTGGATGAAGAGGTCGCAGCTCTGCAGAAAGGGGATTTTGAGGCATTCAAGGCTATCGCCATGGAATCCGGTCAGTCTTCCTACAAATATCTGCAGAATGTATATGCCTGCCACAAGCCGGAGGAGATGAGTGTTGCGGTATCTCTGGTCATGACCAAAAAGCTGCTGGGAGACAAGGCTGCTTATCGTGTGCATGGAGGCGGTTTTGCTGGAACCATTCAGGCATTTATTCCGGATGATGCGGTTGCAGCTTACAAGGAAGGAATGGAGAAACTTCTGGGAGAAGGTTCCTGTCATGTAATGAAGGTTCGCCCGATCGGCGGCTGCAAGGTCCTGTAAAAACAGAATAGCAGATAAACGCTCCGCAGGGATTCGGATGGGTAGATGTCAGCGAAAGCTGACTTGAATCCTGCGCCAGGTCTTGCAGAGCTCGACTTGCATACAAAAAGAACAGCAGTAAGCAGAGCACGCAGGAGAAAACAGAGATAAGCCGACAATGGCTGGATATACACAAGGAGAAACGGCTATGAATATTTATGAAGCAATTGCACGACTGACCGAATACGGTGTACAGACCGGACTGATCCGGGAAATGGACAGAAGATATACGATCAATCGTTATCTGGAGATGATGGGAGAGGATGCCTTTGTTCTTACCGAAGAAGAGGAGCAGAAGATCAAAGAAGAACCGGCTGCACTTCCGGAGATTCTGGATACACTTGTGCAGGCAGCATATGAAAAAGGCATGCTTCCGGATGACGGCATCACCCAGAGAGATCTGTTTGATACAAAGCTGATGGGCGTTCTGGTAAGCAAACCTTCCGAGATCGCAGCGGAGTTCAAGTGCAGATATGCCGAGTCACCGGAAGCGGCGACCGACTGGTTCTATGATTTCAGCTGCAATACCAACTATATCCGTCGGGATCGTATCGTAAAGGACCGCAGATGGAAGGTGGACAGTGCCTACGGTGAAATCGATATTACGATCAATCTGTCCAAGCCGGAGAAGGATCCCAAGGCGATCGCTGCTGCAAGAACGGTGAAGCAGACCGCATATCCCAAATGTCAGCTCTGTATGGAGAATGAAGGTTATGCAGGAAGAGTCAACCATCCGGCCAGACAGAATCATCGGATCATTCCGATCACCGTTGCCGGAAGAGACTGGGGCTTCCAGTATTCTCCGTATGTGTATTACAACGAGCACTGCATCGTATTCAACGGTGAGCATGTGCCGATGAAAATCGACAGAGCTGCTTTTGAGAAGCTGTTTTCCTTTGTAGAACAGTTCCCGCATTATTTCCTTGGATCCAACGCGGATCTTCCGATCGTCGGCGGATCGATTCTGACACATGATCATTTCCAGGGCGGTCATTATGAGTTTGCCATGGAACGGGCAGAGCTGGAAAAGGAATTTACCGTTCCCGGCTATGAGGATGTAAAAGCAGGAATCGTTCACTGGCCGCTTTCGGTTATCCGAATCAGTGCACCGGACTATCATCGTCTGATCGATCTGGCAGAGCACATTCTGAAAGCATGGAGAGGATATACCGACGAGGATGCATATGTTTTTGCGGAGACAGACGGAGAACCGCATAACACGATCACACCGATCGCCAGAAAACGCGGCGATCTGTTCGAACTGGATCTGACACTTCGGAACAATATCACAACGGAAGAGTGTCCGCTGGGACTGTATCATCCGCATGCGGAGTATCACCATATCAAGAAGGAAAATATCGGTCTGATCGAGGTCATGGGTCTGGCTGTTCTGCCTGCACGACTGAATAAAGAAATGGATCTGCTTGCAGAATGTCTGGTTGAGCAGAAGCCGCTGGATACCTATCCGGAGCTTGCGATCCATCGTACATGGGCAGAAGATGTGAAAAAGAATCATCCGGAACTCAACAGTGAGAATGTCCGGACGATTCTTGAAGAGGAGATCGGAAAAGTATTTGTAAAAGTGCTGGAAGATGCCGGCGTATACAAATGCACTGAAGAAGGAAGAAAAGCCTTCGACCGCTTTACAGACAGCCTGTAAGAAGCAGAATAATAGATTATTTTTGCAGTAGTATGAATGCGTCTGCATTTCAGAGAATACGGTAAAGGCAGATATAAAAGATAGAAACTTTATAAGGCATCAAAATCACGGATTCCGGAGCGGCTGTTTTTCAGCTGTTTCCGGAATTCTTTTGGTGATACGCCGCATTGCTTACGGAACAGACGGCTGAAGTAGAGCGGATTGTCATAACCGACCTGATCGGCGATCTCTGTGATATTGTATGCGGTGGATTCCAGAAGCGTCTGCGCTTTAGAGATGCGAAGCAGCAGAATGTACTGCATCGGTGTCGAACCGGTGTAGTCCTTGAAGTTTCGAATAAACCAGCTGGTGCTCATGCCGCATTTTTCTGCATGTTCTTCGATCTGAATGTTCTCCGTGTAATGTTTCCGGAAGTAGGAAACGGCGTGTTCGATGGTATCGATACGGGAGCCGCTTCCCATATGCGGTTTTGTCTCCTGCAGACGGCCGATTTTGATCAGCAGAAGCTGCAGATAATGTGAGAGAGCATCCTCATGATGAGGACGTTCATCTCGAAGCTCTTCCATAAAGGTATGGAAAAGGGAGGTAATGTCCGGAGATATGCCGACGTGAAAGACATGCTCATGGGCAGACAGATGGTAGCGGCGCAGCAGCAGCTTTACATCCGAACCGGTAAAGTGTACCCAGTATACCTCCGTCTGGTCGACACCGTAATAGAAGTACTGCTGCGGTTCGTGGGGATTGTACAGAACCACATTTCCGGCATTTATGATCTGCTCTTTTCCATCGAAGAAAAAATGTGCCGTTCCGGATGCAATATACAAAAGCTGATAATCCAGCCGTCCATCCGGACGATAGGTCGTCAGCTTCGGGCAGCTGATCAGGCGAAAAATGCCTGCACTGCAGACAAACAGAGGATGTGATTTATCTTCAAAATCCAGAACAACATTGTTCCAGTAGACACTGTCCGTAAACATGGGCTCTCCTTAGATGGTTATTGTACACGTTTTCAATCTTTTCAGATATTTTATCATATATTTACTGTTTTTTACGAGGGAATCAGTATATACTGTGTTTATAAATTGTCAGTCAAATTCAGAAGATGGAGGTTTTCTGACTGAATGAACTGACCAAATAATAAAAAATGGAGGCTGGAATCATGGGAGTAGTAGAAACAGTACTGAATACCGTTAAGGAAGTTAGTGGAACCGTTGCAGAATCTGCAAAAAGTATCGGCGGAAATGCAAAAGCTGTTGGCGGAGCTCTTCTCGCAACAACTGTGGAGCAGGGAGAAATTGCAAACCTGAAGATCCAGAAATCCGTAGTTGAGCTGAAACTGCAGGAGTCCTATGCACAGATCGGAAAGCGGTTTGTCGCACATATGGAAGCGGAGGAAGGCGATGTGATTCTGGATGTTTCAGATATTCTGGAAGCAATGCAGCCGAATCGTGATAAACTTGCAGACATTGAGAAGCAGATCGCTGAGAAGGAAGCAGCAAAGGCGGCTGCAGCTGAAGAGCGGGCAAAGGCAGCGGAAGCAGAAGAGGCTGCTGAGACAGAAGAAGCTTCGGAAGCGGCACCTGCAGAGGAAGAAGCAGAGGTACCGGTAGAAGAAGCTGCAGAGGAAGAAGCAGAGGCACAAGTAGAAGAAGCTGCAGAGGAAGCCGCTGCACCGCCAATGAAAGAAGCCGCTGCAGAAGAACCGGTAAAAGAGACTGCAGAGGCAGAGGAAGCGGCAGCAGAGAGTGAGCCGGAGGAAACTCCTGCAGAATAAGCAGAAGCGAAAACGGCTGAATAACAGAACCGCTTTTTATATGCTGTATGAAGAAGTGAAGCTGTGTGAGTACTGCAGAATTAAGGCAGAAATTAAGCAGAAATAAAGCGCAGCTGTCATATAGAAAAGCCCGGGACATGGACGTTGTCCCGGGCTTTTTTCTGAGTGTACAAATGGGAATAAACTATGTATACTTAATTGTAGAACGAAAACAGATTATTCAGGAAACAATGGGTAAATCGTCCATTGTTGTCGGAATAATACAGCATTTTTATAGGGACAGAGCGGAATTATGATTGATAACTGCGGAAGAACTATCGATTATATGCGGATCTCCGTAACAGATCTCTGCAATCTTCGCTGCAGATACTGCATGGGAGAAGAAGGCGTCTGTAAAAAGACACATCAGGAAATGATGTCAGCGGAAGAAATCGTAACAGCCGTAAAGGCTGCGGCCGGGCTCGGAATCCGGAAGATACGGATCACAGGAGGAGAGCCGCTTGTTAAAAGAAATATTGTATCGATCTGCAGAAATATAGCTTCGGTGGAAGGAATTGAAGAAGTCTGCATGACTACCAACGGAATCCTGCTTCCGGATATGGCGGAAGAACTACGTGCGGCAGGGGTCACCCGACTGAATCTTTCACTGGATACGCTGGATGCGGAGCGGTATGCATTTATCACAAGAAGAGGGGACCTGCAGCAGTTCTTTGACGGACTGGAGGCTGCCCTGTCTGCCGGATTTGATAAGATCAAGATCAACGTGGTTCTGATCGGCGGATTCAACGATGATGAGATACGGCCATTGGCAGAGCTGACTCTGAAATATCCGGTCGATGTACGGTTTATTGAACTGATGCCGATGTATGACAGCGGCGATTTTGACGAGAAAGCATTTATTTTTTCCGAATGTGTTCTGCAGGAGCTTCCGGAGCTGGAAAAAGCGAAGCAGGACGGCGGTGTGGCAAAACTGTATCGGCTCCCGGGGGCAAAGGGAAACATCGGACTGATCAGTCCCATCAGTGCACATTTCTGTTCATCCTGCAATCGTATACGTCTGACAGCAGACGGAAAGATCAAACCCTGTCTGCATTCTTCTGAAGAGTACAGCCTGAAGGGAATGGATCTGGCGGGAATGAAGCAGGTAATGGAACTCGCTGTTTTTCATAAGCCGCAGTGGCATGGAGTTCTGGATGCACATAACCGATCCGAAGCCGGACGCTGGATGAATCAGATCGGAGGATAGAGAATAATGAGTGATTTTACGCATTTTAATGAGCAGGGCAGAGCCAAAATGGTGAATGTTGGCGAGAAGCCTGTTTCAGAACGCAGGGCAGTTGCCGCAGGCCGTGTTCTGGTCAATGCGGAGACTTTTTCGCTGATCAAAAGCGGCGGAATGAAAAAAGGCGATGTTCTTACCGTCGCACAGATCGCAGGAATCATGGGGGCAAAAAAGACTTCCGAAATGATTCCCATGTGTCATCCGGTAGCCATTCACGGTATTGATATGAAACTTACACTGGATGAAGAACGGCAGTCGGTAGAAGTAGTTGCGGAAGTTTCCTGTGACGGAAAAACCGGTGTGGAAATGGAAGCATTGACAGCTGTTTCTACGGCATGTCTGACTGTCTATGATATGTGCAAAGCCGTACAGAAGGATATGGTCATTGCGGATATCCGTCTGCTGCATAAAAGCGGCGGTGTACATGGGGATTTTAACAGGGAATAGAGGCAGCTATACATACGGGAGGATGTGATTCCCGGATCAGGTGGAAAACAGAAGGAGAGAGAGTATGGATTTTACGGCGGCGGTTATTACCGTAAGTGATAAAGGATATCGAGGAGAGAGAGAGGATACGAGCGGACCGAATCTGTGCAGGATCCTCGGCGAGAACGGCTATAAAGTTGTACATACGGAGATCGTTCCCGATGAACGGGAGATGATACAGAAAGCATTGCTGACCTGTACGGATGAAAAACATATTGCATTGGTGCTTACTACCGGAGGAACCGGTTTTTCACCGCGAGATATTACACCGGAAGCAACGATGGAGATCGTTGAGCGTCCGACGCCGGGAATTCCGGAGGCAATGCGGGCTGCATCCATGCAGATCACACCGAAGGGCTGTCTGTCCAGAGCGACAGCGGGCATCCGGGGCAGAAGTCTGATCATAAACCTGCCGGGAAGCAGGAAGGCATCTGCGGAGAATATTCTGGCAGTGATCGATCCGATCGCACACGGACTGGAGATCCTGTACAGTGAAGGTTCTGCCGATTGCGGGAAATAAGGAAATTCCCAATTGCAGAAAATAAGGAAACTCCCGGTTGACAGCTGCAGGATGCCTGCGTTAAAATAGTTGCACTGTGAACATGTGTAAGTAGCCTGTCGGAAAGGTTCCAAGAGAGTGTTCGTTCGGTGCGAGAACACAAACGTCCGGTCGGTGAATTTCAGCATGGGAGTATTCCGTGAAAAGCGTTCTGCGCGGTAAGCGGATGTTCATGCCGCATTAAGGCATATAGAAGAGCGGAAGAAGCGCGGCTTTTTTCGAACGTGGGTGGTACCGCGGGTTATGACTATGATTACTCGTCCCATATCAGTTTAGGCTGATATGGGACTTTTTTTGTAGGAACATGGGTTCCTACAAAAAAAGTCCTATTAGATGCACACTCGTGCGAAAGGAGAATGTCGCAATGCGACCGCGCTCGGCGCAAGAATGTGCTAGGGCACATTCTATGTTATTTGTTATGAAAATCTGCGGTGCAGACATAATGGAGCAATCGCTTTTCATGCAAAAAGGCCTACAAAAAAAGTCCTATAAAAAAGATTTTTCAAATATGAAAAAGGAGAGAATACAATGCAGGATTTAAGAGAATTGAATGAAGCAATCGCTGCGATCAAGCAGGAGATCCTCGATCATGCCGGTGAACTGGAAAGTTCCAGAGGCGTGTACGAATTCAAAAAAGGATTCCTGGATTCCAAGAAAGGTAAGCTGAGCCAGTTGATGAAGGAGATGAGAAACATTCCGAACGAGAGCAAAGCTGAGTTCGGTAAGAATGTAAATGCTGCCAAGGAATGGGCCGTAAACTTCTTCGAAGAGCTGGATACCAAACTGAAGGCAGAAGAGCTGAAACGCAGATATGAAAGCGAGAAGATCGATATTACCATGCCGGCTGTACAGCCGAAGTACGGCAATCTTCATCCGATCACAACCGTTCGCAATCAGCTGACGGAGATCTTTGCATCCATGGGCTTTGAGGTATATGAAGGAACCGAGATCGAGACCGATTTCTACAACTTCACCGCACTGAACACCCCGCAGGATCATCCGGCACGTGATATGCAGGATACCTTCTATCTGTCTCCGGAATTCCTGCTGCGTACCCAGACATCTGCCGGTCAGATCCATGTTATGCAGAGCAAGAAGCCGCCGATCAAGGTCGTTTCTCCGGGTAAGGTATTCCGTTCCGATGATGATGCTACTCATTCTCCGATGTTCAGCCAGATGGAAGGTCTGGTTGTTGATGAAGGAATCAACCTCTGTGACCTGCAGGGTTCCCTGAATATGTTTGTACAGCAGATCTTCGGAGAGCAGACAACCACTCGTCTGCGTCCGTCCTATTTCCCGTTCACCGAGCCGTCGGTTGAGGTAGACGTATCCTGTTTCCAGTGCGGAGGCAAGGGCTGCAAGCTTTGCAAGGGTACCGGCTGGATAGAAGTACTTGGTGCAGGTGTTGTAAACAAGAAGGTTCTGGAGAACTGCGGAATCGATTCTGAGAAGTACAGCGGTTTTGCTTTCGGTCTCGGTCTGGAGAGAATTGCAATGCTGAAGTACGGTATCAACAACATTAAACTGTTGTTTGAATCTGATCTGCGCGTACTGGATCAGATCGATGATTGATAAGAGTGGAGGAACAAGAGGATGTTAGTACCCTTAAGTTGGTTAAAAGATTATGTAGATATTGATGTAACGGCAGACGTACTGGAGGAGAAGCTGTTTTCCTGCGGTTTCGAAGTAGAAGAGAAATACCAGCTCGGAAGAGACATTGAAGGTGTTGTTGTCGGTGAAGTCGTAACCTGCGAACCGATCCCGGAGACACATCTGCATGTATGTACCGTTAATGTTGGTGCAGAAGAACTGCTTCAGATCTGCTGCGGTGCCGATAATGTAGAGGCAGGCAAGAAATTCCCGGTTGCCATGGTTGGCGCACAGGTATATGCAACAGCCAAGGATCATGTGACCATTGAAGGTACCATGAAGATCAAAAAGGGCAAACTTCGCGGTTATGAGTCTCATGGTATGCTTTGCTCCGGTACCGAGCTTGGCTTAAACGAAGATCTGTATCCGGGTGCAGGCTACAACGGTCTGCTGGTTCTTCCGGATGATGCCGTGATCGGTTCCGATGTAAAAGAACTGACCGGTATGAATGACTGGATCTTTGATGTATCCATTACCGCAAACCGTCCGGACTGCCAGTGCATCTTCGGTCTGGCAAGAGAGGTTGCCGCTGTTCTTGGAAAAGAGCTGAAGACACCTGCACTTGACTACACCGAGACAGAGGTAGAAAAAGAGGGATTTGAGGTAACTGTTGAGGCACAGGATCTTTGCCCGCGCTACAGTGCACACTATGTATATGATGTAAAACTGGGACAGTCCCCGGCATGGATGCGCAGAAGACTGGCACTTGTTGGAAATAACTCCATTTCCAACATTGTAGATATTACCAACTACATCATGCGCGAGCTTGGACAGCCGCTGCATGCATTTGACTGTGATTTCCTGGAAGGAAATGCCATCAACGTCAGACGTGCCGCAGAGGGTGAGAAGATCACCACTCTGGACGAGAAAGAATTCACACTGACCAATAACAATCTGGTTATCTGTGACGGTGTTAAACCGGTTGCTCTGGCAGGTATCATGGGTGGTCTCAACTCCGAGATCCGTCCGACTACCACAGAGGTTATGTTTGAGTCGGCAAAATTTGCTCGTGACAATATTCGTAAGAGCTCCCGTGCACTTGGACAGGTTTCCGATGCATCCGCAAAATATTCCAAGGGTGTAGATGAGTATTCCACCGTCATGGCAATGAAACGTGCCCTTCATCTGGTAGAAGAGCTGGGCTGCGGAAAGATCTCCAAAACACATAAAGATGTCAATACCGGCAATTCTGTAGAGCCGCGTGAGATGAAAGCAAGCATTAAGAAAGTCAATGCCGTTCTGGGTATCGAGGTTCCGACCGAAGAGATCGAGCGCATTCTGACAAACCTGAGCTTTGCTCCGGTGATCAACGGAGATGAGCTGACCATCCAGGTTCCGGCTTATCGTGAGGATATGGAAGACTATCCGGATATCTCCGAGGAAGTCATTCGTATGTATGGCTATGAGCACATCGTTCCGACCTTCATGCCGACAGCAAAGGTTACGATCGGCGGAAATAATCTGCAGCAGAAAACTACTCTGAAACTGAAAAAAGCACTGTGTGCAAGCGGCGTATTCGAAGGCATGCATTATTCCTTCTTCTCCCCGTCCGATCTGGATCTGTGCGGTTTTGCCGCTGATGCTCCGGAGCGTCATGCAATCTCTCTGATCAATCCGATCAACATCGATCTGTCCCTGATGCGTACCACACTGGCACCGCAGATGATCCATGCAATGGCAAGAAACCAGAAGAGAGGCACACTGGAAGGACGTATCTTCGAGATCGGAAATAAATTCATCCCGAAGGAACTGCCGCTGACCGAGTATCCGGATGAGAGAGAAACTCTCTGCATCGGTGTATTCGGCAAAAATGAGTCCTTCTTCACACTGAAGGGTCTGGCAGAAAACGTAGCTGCCGTTCTGAATATCAACTTCACTTATGAGCCGGTACAGAAACCGTTCCTGCACCCGTATCAGGCTGCATCCATTCTCTGCAACGGTGAAGTGGTTGGATATCTTGGACGCCTGACTTACGAGATCATGGATGAAGAGGATATGACCGTTCCGGGTTATGTACTGGAGATCGATCTGAAGAGCCTGTACGGTTATTATGGAACCTATCCGACCTTCGAGGCACTGCCGAAATTCGCAGAAGAGAACCGTGACCTGGCTCTTGTTATGGACAAAGCAATCACCTGCGGTCAGGTTGAGGAATGCATCCGCAGAGCATGCGGCTTCGTTAAGAATGTTGTTCTGTTTGACGTATACGAAGGAAAACAGATCGCAGCAGACAAGAAGAGTATGGCATTCACCGTTCGCTTCACTCCGAAGGATGAGGAATTCAAAGCAGATACCGTTGACGGTTATGTCAAGAAGATCCTGAAGACATTGAAGAAAGAACTGGAGATCGATCTGAGATCCTGATGGTCTCGCGAGATATATCATTTACCGCTGTAAACGGCAGATGATGAAGATCAAAATGAAAAAAATAGATCAAAATGAAAAAATGTGTGAAGCTCACAAGAAGAAGCGCACATCATACGATATGCATCTGCATGAACAATTGCCCGGTGGTTATCCATCGGGCATTTTTTTTCGCCTTCTTGCACTGTTCCTGTATATTTCCTATAATAAAAGTAGAAATTGAGTAAGAATACCATGATATGGAGGCTGTTATGAATATACAGATATTTGGAACGAAAAAGTGCAATGATACGAAAAAAGCGGAACGTTTTTTTAAGGAGCGCGGCATCAAATATCAGTTCATAGATATGAAAGAAAAGGGGATGAGCAAGGGTGAGTTCAATTCCGTGGCAAATGCCAACGGAGGGATGGATGCCATGATCAACTGGGATGGAAAGGATAAGGAAACACTGGCTTTGATCAGATATATTGCCGAAGAAGACAAACTGGAGAAGATCCTGGAGCATCCCTCGGTAATCAAAACACCGGTTGTCAGAAACGGTAAGCAGTCCACACTGGGCTATCAGCCGGATGTATGGAAGAGCTGGACATAAATCACCGGGAATTACCCGGCATAGATACATGACTTACAGAAAGGGACGGAATCATGAAGCCGATTTATATGGATCATTCAGCAACGACCCGCCTGTCTGATCAGGCATTGGAAGCAATGCTTCCTTATTTCACTGAGGAGTACGGAAATCCTTCCGCTGTTTATGAATATGGAAAGAATGCAAAAAATGCCGTGGAGAAATGCCGGAACCGGATTGCCAAATGTCTGGGAGCATTATCTACGGAGATCTATTTTACTTCCGGCGGAACGGAAAGTGACAACTGGGTCATTCGAAGCATCTGCAGAGAAAAAAGAGAAAAGGGAAAGCACATTATTTCGACAGAGATCGAGCATAATGCTGTCCGCAGAACGCTGGAACAGATGGAAGAGGACGGCTTTGAAGTGACCTATCTGAAACCGGATGCCAGAGGACAGATCACTCCTGAACAGCTGGAGGAAGCCATTCGGGAGGATACGATCCTGATCACGATCATGTATGCAAATAATGTGGTCGGAACGATTCTGGATATTCCGGCACTTTCTGCAGTTGCAAGAAAACATCGTATTCTGTTCCATACAGATGCTGTACAGGCGGTAGGACATATCCCGATCAATGTCAGAAAGCTGGGCGTGGATTTTCTGTCCGTTTCGGCACATAAATTCAACGGACCCAAGGGCGTGGGTATCCTTTTCTGTAAGATCCCCTACCGAATCAAACCGCTGCTGACCGGCGGTGGACAGGAAAAGGAGTACCGTTCCGGAACAGAGAACGTCCCCGGAATCGTGGGTATGACGGTTGCATTGGAAGAACATATGGCCCATCTCGAGGAAAACACCGAGTATCTGACCCGTATGCGGGATCATCTGATTCGTGAAGTCGGAGCAATTCCGGGCGTGCATCTGACCGGAGATCCGGAGCATCGTCTGCCGGGATTCTGTTCCTTCGTAATGGAAGGGATTTCCCATAGTGTGCTTCTGGTAAATAAGCTGAACGAAATGGGTATCTGTGTCAGTTCCGGTTCTGCATGTTCAGCTTCCTCCAAGGAAGCTTCGCATGTACTGTTGGCACTTGGATACGAAAAGCAGCTGGCAAGTGCGTCCCTGAGGGTAACGCTGGGTATGGACAATACAGAAGAAGATGTGGAAACGGCAATTCAGGCGATTCGGACAGCTCTGGATGTGCTGAGAAACGAGCAGGCGTCCCGTCCGCCCAGACTGGAGGGGCGTGTAGCGGAAATGGCCGGAGAGAGAGACTGATCAAAGTTAATAAATATCTTTTACTGACATAAAAAACAGAATGGGGCTGCAGCACCGGTATGAAAAATACCGGTGCTGCAGCCCCAATCAGACGTAATAAATATTGTTTGCTTTTCAAGTCCGCAAGAAAGCCGTTCTATGTCATGATTTTGATATTTTGCATTTCTATCTTGTATATTCTGTATGTGTACAGGGGTATATTGCTTAGTATAGAATAGAGATAAAGAAAATTCAGAAAACGATTCGAGAACACGGATAAGAAACGATCTAATGTGATTAATTTTCTGAAAATAAAATAAAAAGGAGCCCATCACATGCAGTACGGATATTTTGACAATGAAAAAAGAGAATATGTAATTACCAGACCGGATACACCGGCTCCGTGGGTGAATTATCTGGGATCGCCGGAGTATGGCGCGATCATCTCCAACAATGCAGGCGGATACAGCTTTGCAAGATCCGGTGCCAACGGAAGAATCCTGCGGTATGTTTTTAACCAGTTTGATCAGCCTGGCAGATATATCTATATCCGCGATAATGCAAGCAAAGACTATTGGTCGGCATCCTGGGCACCGGTTCTGAAGGATCAGGAGACTTACAAAAGCGAATGTCATCACGGAACAGCATATACAAAGATGCTGGCGGATTACAGCGGTATTCATTCGGAAGTGCGATACTATGTTCCGTTGAATCAGACCTACGAAGTCTGGAATCTGGCGGTTACCAACAACTCTCCGGAAACCCGTGAACTGAATATTACCGGATATGCAGAATTGACCAATAACTGCAATTATGAGCAGGATCAGGTCAATCTGCAGTACTCACTGTTCATTACCAAAACCGTTTACAGAGAAAACTATGTGGATCAGATGATCCATTCGAATCTGGAATGCTATACCGAGGAGGTAGATCATAAGGGCGTTGAACATCGATTCTTCGGTCTGGCCGGCAGTCCGGCTGCATCCTGGTGCGGTTCCAAGGAGGAATTTCTGGGGAGATATCACGACTACCGGAATCCGGTCGGTGTAGAAAGCGGCGGGCTGTCCTGCAGCGGCAATGTAAACGGGAATTCCTGCGGTGCCTTGACGACTGTGCTTACCCTTGCGCCCGGCGAGACCAGAGAGATCGTATTTCTGGTCGGCATGCATGACAATGCAGAAACAGAAAAGATCCTTGCCGGATATACGGATCCGAAGACAGCATGTGCAGCGGAGCTGGAGGAGCTGATCGGTTACTGGCATGAGAAGCTGGAGCATTTCCAGGTAAAAACACCGGATGAATCCTTCAATACGATGATCAATACATGGAATGCCTATAACTGTTTCATGACCTTTATCTGGTCCAGAGCGGCCTCCTTCATCTACTGCGGTCTTCGCAACGGCTATGGTTACCGGGATACCGTACAGGATATTCAGGGCGTGATCCATCTGGCTCCGGAGATGGCTGTCGAAAAAATCCGTTTTATGTTATCTGCACAGGTAGATAACGGAGGGGGGCTTCCTCTTGTCAAATTTACCCACAATGCCGGTCATGAGGACACACCGGATGATCTTTCCTATGTACAGGAAACTGGACATCCCGCTTATCGTGCCGATGATGCACTGTGGCTTTTCCCGACAGTATACAAATATATCGCAGAGTCCGGAAATCTTGCATTTATCGATGAGGTGATTCCCTATGCAAACAAGGATGAAGGAACCGTATATGATCATCTGAAACGTGCCATCGCCTTTTCTGCGGATCATCTGGGACCGCATCGTCTGCCGGCGGGCTTGTATGCAGACTGGAACGACTGTCTGCGCCTGGGTGCACAGGGAGAATCCACCTTTGTTGCTCTGCAGTACTACTATGCCATGACAGTTATCCGTTCCTTTGCCGAGTACAAAAAAGATGAGGAATATCTGCACTTTCTGGATGAAGAGCAGCCGAAGCTCGGTGCACGGATCAATGAACTCTGCTGGAATGAGGACCGGTTTATTCGCGGATTTACGGAAGCAGGAGAGGTGATCGGAAACCGTAAGGATCCGGAGGCAAATATGTGGCTGAATCCGCAGAGCTGGTCTGTAATTTCCGGTCTGGCATCCGGAGAGCAGGCGGACGCAGCACTGGAGAATGTATATAAACAGCTGAATACCGAATATGGTGCGATTCTGATGGATCCTCCGTATCATGCACATGCCTTTGACGGAGCACTTGCCGTGATCTATAATCCGGGATCCAAGGAAAATGCGGGAATCTTTTCACAGTCACAGGGCTGGATCATTCTGGCAGAGGCACTGCGCGGACACGGAAACAGGGCATTTACCTATTTCAAGGAAAATGCACCTGCCGCTCAGAATGAGCGGGCAGAGATCCGTAAGCTGGAGCCGTACTGCTACGGACAGTTTACAGAAGGCAAGGCAAGCCCGAACTTCGGACGCTCACATGTACACTGGCTGACCGGTACGGCTTCTACCGTTATGGTCGGCTGTGTTGAGGGAATCCTGGGCATGCGCCCGGACTTCTACGGACTGCGGATCGCGCCGTCCATACCGAAGGAGTGGGATGGATTTACGATCTCCAGAGACTTCCGCGGCAAACATCTGGAGATCAGTGTAAAGAATCCGAATCATAAGGAATCCGGCACCGAAAAGCTGCTGGTTAATGGACAGGAGCTGGCAGGCAGTTATATTCCGGAAGAGATGATGACAGAGCAGACGATCGTTGAGATCATCATGTAACAGAAATACATAGTTCATCATGTAACAGCGATACATATTTCATCATGTAACAGAGATACAAAATAAGGAACCACCCCATGAGCAAAATCACCTTTATCGATGACAACGGAACGTTTGTCATCAGGAATCCCGAAAATTACAGCGGTCTCTATTTTCCGCTTGCCGGTGAGCAGGGAATCAAGGCAAGCATCACACCGAATCTGGGCGGTGACAGCAAGCTAGATCAGAATCATTTTCTGCTGGAGCCGGTCAGCATTGAGAATCTGCATAACAACAAAAACACCAGAAATTTCTGGTGCATGATCGATGGGAACGGAGCCTGGTCGGTGACCGGATCCTCGGCCAGACAGGAATATGAGAAGTTTACCGGACAGCAGGATGAAAGTGAACTGAAGGCCGGTTTTATGTGGCAGGAACTCACCAGAACATCGAAAGAATTCGGACTGCAGGCAGTTACTTCATCCTTTGTTTCCATAGACGGTAGTGCGGAGATTATGCTGGTTGAGATCAAAAACATCTCCGACCGACCGCTGACTTTCACACCGATCGCTGCTGTTCCGATCTATGGCAGAAGTGCGGACAATATCCGGGATCACCGGCATGTAACCTCGCTGTTGCATCGTACCCAGGTGACGGAATCCGGTGTATATGTAAAGCCTACTCTGTCCTTTGATGAGCGCGGGCATCAG
Source organism: Eubacteriales bacterium (assembly GCA_030527665.1). GTDB lineage: Bacteria > Bacillota > Clostridia > Lachnospirales > Lachnospiraceae > Bilifractor. Next base: position 310 of record JAUNAK010000013.1, on the reverse strand, counting down.
AAGAACGATACGGCATATTTTGTCAGCGGGTTTGATGAAAACGGACAGTATCCGGCGGATTTTTATCCAACCGTTGAGTCATTCATCGGTGAAGGCGGTTCCTTCCTGAATCCGGAAGCCGTCCGGATTCGAAAAAAAGGGTACAGACCCGGAGATACCATTGACGGCAAAGAAAGTGTCGGTGCATTTGCTTTTGAGGAACGGGCACTGAAACCGGGGGAAACTGCCGGCTATATCGTAGTGCTCGGAGCAGTGAAGGAACCGGACTGCCGGAAGGCGGCAGACAAAAACGCGGTCATTCCGGAAACAG
>JAUNAK010000073.1 GCA_030527665.1 Eubacteriales bacterium | reverse complement strand
TGCTGAAAGGACGCGATTCTTGACGAATCGCGCCCCAACTATTGACTTAGAACCCAAAAAACGGAGGATCATCTGCTGATCCTCCGTTTTGTATGTACACTCTGATTCAATTATAATGCGATCTCTACCTTATCCTTAATGGACTCATCAAGCGCATCCGGAGAAATGGACATGCTGATAACAAAATCTACTTTGAAAGTATCGCTTACTACTGCAAGTCGATTGATGCACTCTGTGATCTTCTCTACATCGCCTTCCAGCTTGGCAAGTTTCAGGAATGCATCCAGGTAAACAGCTTCAATGTCTCTGTTCTGAGAAATGATACCGCAGATAAAACCAACAAACTCATGACTGTCTGTCAGCGGGAATGCAGAAACATCAACCAGACGAATCTTGTTATTTAATTCGTACATATGCTTTGTACTCTTATCCAGATATACAATGCTTCCGTTCGCCTCTTTAACAGCTGCATTCACTTTATCAAGAATATATTTTGTCTTACCTTTTCCTTTTTCTCCGACGATTAACTGAACCATAGCAGTGTCCTCCTTATGTCATGTAAATATTCGGAATTCAAAGATTTTCATTGCCTTTTTACTAAAAACTTTGAATAACTTGTTTTAATTATAGGGTATTTGTCACAAAAAGGCAAGTGAATAATTAAACTAATTTGAACATTTTACCCGTAATCCTATACGATCATTTATCTGCATTGATCAGGTTCAGGATCAGCGACATATCCCCGTACAGATCATCTTTGTTGTATGCACCTGTCAGAATGGCGATGTAGGGAACACCGTATTCGTTCTGAACAACAAGTGACAGACAGGAACCTGCTTCATCGGTCGTACCGGTCTTGCTGGCGAGGATCTGGATTCCCTGCGGCAGAGAATACTCACCGGTAATATATTCATCGGTGGATTTTTCTATAAAGTAGGTCTCTCCCTGGGTACCGCTGACGTTGACCTGCAGTATATCCAGAGCAGCAAATTCCGTAAAGATCGGATACTGGTAGCAGGCATTCAGCATCAGGTAGATATCATATACGGTCGTATAATGATCATCCTCATGCAGTCCATGCGGATTACAGAAGTGTGTTCCTGTCATTCCCAGTTCTTTTGCTCTTGTATTCATCATTTCCACAAAGTTTTTGACATCACCGCCGATCGTTCTGGCAATGGCCATTGCCGCATCATTGGCAGAATATACGACCAGAAGCTTCAGCAAAACTTCCATGGTGATCTTATCCCCTGCTTCCAGCTCACTCTTCTGTGCATACAGATCCAGGTCAAAATCCGACTCCCGCATGGTTACTTCCTGCGTCAGATCGGCAGATTCCATGCAGATCAGGGCTGTCATCAGTTTTGTAATACTTGCCGGATAGATCTTCTTGTAAATATCCTTTCCGTACAGGGCTTTCTGGTCATTCAGATTAAATAGAAGGCCGCGTTCCGTTGCCTGTTTCAGCATGATCTGATCCGTCCCCACATCGGCTTCACAGGTAACCAGCTTATCCGCAAATCCGGCTGTACCTTTTACAGCACCTGTACTGCCTGCATAGGAAAGCTGATAGGGTATGGAAACATCCAGTCTGCTGCCTCTGGCTGCTGCGGCATTTGTGATCAGAAGAACCAACACCAGTACGGCAGCCACACAAAGTGCAGTCAACCGGATCAGACGCAGCTGGCGCAGTCTGGAATTACGTGAATGTTTTCTTGTCATAATGGCATCAGCTCCTCTCCTTCATAATACTGTTTCTTCTGCAGTCCCACATTCAGAACGAGTCCCATTCCGATATACAGACTGACCAGAGAAGTCAGACCATAGCTTACGAACGGAAGGGTCGTTCCCGTGTTTGGAAGAATACCGGTAGCAACACTGATATTGATAAAACTCTGAATCGCGATCAGCGAACCGATTCCGTTGCATAGAATCGTTCCCGACATATCCCGGGCATTTCGTCCCGTTCGGAAACACAGATACACAATAAAGAACATCATCAGAATCAGAAAACAGCTGCCGACAAATCCCAGCTCCTCTCCTACGACCGCAAAGATAAAGTCATTCTGATGCTCGGCAACAAAGTTTCCGTTATTAACGGTAGAGACTTCCTGATTATTCAGTCCCTTACCCCAAAGCTGTCCGGAACCGATCGCCATGATAGAGTTTTCCTGCTGCATCGCCGATTCCGAATACTCATCGTTCTCCGGCTCCAGGAAAGTCATGATTCGCTGCTTCTGATAATCGTTGATAATCGGAAGATCCGTTTTTGTAATCAGCAAAAACAGAATAACTGCAAGCGGAATAACGATACCGAGAATCGTAAAGATCCTCTTATAACTGAGTCCTGATGAAAAATACATGCAGCTGAACAGCAGCGTAACAGTGATCGTATTCTTCAGATCCGGCTGAGCAAGAATCAGAAACAGCGGAATTCCCAGCAGAATCAGGGACATGATGATGGTTCGAAACGAACTGATCGACTTCTGTCTGGACATAAAGAACATCGAAAAGAACAGAATGATCAGAATCTTACTAAGCTCGGTAGGCTGGAATCGGAAACCACCGATACTGATCCATCTGGCCGCACCCTTGGTACTGATACCAAACAGGAATACGGCAAACAGAAGGATGATATTGATCAGATAGATAAACCAGTAAAAATGCAGGATCCAGGTATAGTCGATCAGTGATACGACAACCATTACCGTCAGTCCGAAAATAACACCCAGAAGCTGTCTGGTCTCCAGCGATGCATCAGCAGAACCTACCAGCTTTACGCCAAGAAAACTGACGATCAGAAGAACCGCAACCAATATGAAATTGTAATCCTTTAATTTATAAAGCCTCAGCATTCTATTTAATCCTCTCTGGAGATAATGGAACTCATGCCGGAATCATCTGCCTGTCCGGTAATAATATCACTCTCGTCCTGAAGAGCAAAATAATACATCAATGCATCCTTTGCGATCAGAGATGCATTTTTGGATGAATATCCGTTACAGATTCGGACTGCATAGGAAATATCCGAATACTTGATATTGGAATCCAGTTTCTTTGTAAAACCGATGATCAGACCGTGGTCAGGACGAATCAGGTTCTCCTGTGCAGTACCGGTCTTGCCGTATACGGTTACTTCATCCTTTGGAAAATCCGCCCAGGTGATATCGCTGGTAATAGCAGCTTCCATGCCCGACCAGATGTTGGTCCAGACCTTGGAGTTGAATTCCGCCGTTTCCACCGGTTCCACCGCATGTTCCGACAGAACATTGCCGGAAGCATCTGTGATCTTGGACACCAGTGTCAGATTATACACATTGCCCTGGTTTCCGATGGTAAGGGCATAACGGTTCAGCTGCGTAGTCGTATACTGATGGGTACCCTGTCCGATCGCCGACGGAATCGGCAGACTGTCGGTCACCTTAGGCTCGGATTCCGTAAGCTCGATTCCGGAAACACGGTTTAATCCGAACATGGCCGTATACTCCGCTTCTTTTTCAAGTGCCTGGCTCTGCTGATACCGTCCGGATTCTGTTACACCGAGAAGATAGCCGATCTGACAGAAAAATACGTTGCAGGAATTCTCCAGTGCCTGTGAAACATTCAGATCTCCGTGTCCCCAAGTATTCCAGCAGTGTACACGGTCGGATTCACTTAGGAAGTCCAGCTTGTCACCGAACGCACCGGTACATTCGATATTGTCACCGGAGTCGATCAGTTTGGTATCCAGTCCGGCAGCAGCCATGATCGGCTTATAGGTCGATCCGGGAGCCGACAGCTGCTGGGTTGCCTTGTTATAGAACGGCGTGGACAGATCCACGTTCAGGGATGCAAAGTAATCGTAGTCCATGTTGTTGGTCAGTTTGTTGTTGTCATAGCCCGGATAACTTACACATGCTCGCACCTCTCCGGTTGCCGTATCGGTAATAACAATAGATCCCGCACAGGGATCCAGTGCAAGCATGGCCGGAGTGATCTCCAGATTGGTGATCTTGTTAACCAGCAGACCATATGGAGTCAGCGACCCTTTGGAAAAAGCGGCATAATCCGAATCCTTCGTATCAAGAACCCCCTGATCATAGAGGATCTGCAGTACATTTTTCGGAGTAATGCTGTCATCCTGAAGCAGATATTTGTATAAAAGCTTGTTGAATGCAGTCTGCTCACGGAGATTGTTTTCCAGATAACGGATAATTGCCTGGAAGATCTCTTCCGTTGTCAGATAAGACTCATTTTCTACATCCAGTTTCGATACATCGATCCAGTTATTGTTAGCTCCGTACAGCAGCATATCCCGCATGCTCAGAGCACCGTCTGTGAAATACTGCTGATAGACCGGATCCTCTGTATTCATATTGGAATCGGCCAGAATACCGCACTTGTTCATCAGATATGTTTCGATCACATAGTCGGCAATTGCCGCCTTTTCCGCATCATAAACAGCATACGGACGGGTTCCGGAATTAAGCTCATCCTTCAGCCACTGAATGATAGACTCCTGCTTTGCCGTAAGCTGAGAATACAGAAGCTTCTCATCGGCAGAGGCATCCTCTTCCGTAAACCGGTCGATCTTGATGATATTATTATTGATCAGCGCATAGTAACAGTCATAGCTGGCGATCTCATTGTTGATACTGTCTTCGACCTTCGTTGCATCAAAGGATTTGTCATCCTTCAGATAGTTCACAATAACACCGGCAATTCTCTGTTCCAGGATCTTGTAGCAGGCATCCTGCAGATCGGAATCGATCGTAAGATAGATATCATTTCCCTGCATCGGATCCACCCGGGACTCTTCATTTTCCGCTACGACCTTTCCCAGGTTATCGATCGTAACTTCCTCGGAACCGTCGGTACCTGAAAGTGTCGTCTCCATGTACTGCTCAATTCCTGATTTTCCGATAATGGAATTATTGTTGTATTTTTTGTCGACTGCCTGCAGTTCTTCCAGCTCATCCGCGGAAGCACGTCCGGTATATCCGATGACCGGTGCCAGAGCAACAGAGTTGTTGTATACGCGAATGTAATCTTCACTTACTGCTACACCCGGCAGGGTCTCACTGTTCTCCTTCACTTCGGCAACCGTCTTCTCCGAAACATTCAGAGCAACCGTAACCGACATATACCGCTGGAAGCTGACCAGACTGAGGTTATAGCGGACGATCACGATATCCAGTTTTTCCTGATTGGTAAAACTCTCCGGCAGACCGACTGAGGAAAGTTCGGAAGTCGTGTAGGCCTTGCTGTCCTTCAGATCCGTAATGTACAGTCCGTAGCGTTCACTGCCGCAGAGCAGCTCCATGATCTGATCCGGTGATGCAGCCGCTTCCTGATCGGAAAGCTGATCAACGGTAGGATAACCATAGATATCCGCGCGGAATCGTGCCAGCGTCGTTTCATTCTCCGTATCAAAGGCAAAATTGCCGTCTTCGTCCAATACAATATGAAAATCCTGAGACAGGCTGTCACCGTTGTTCTTGATCAGCTGGCACAGGCGGTAGATCTCCGCATTCAACTTCAGATTTTTCTCACGGGTCGTCTCATAATTTTCATTATCTTCAATGGTGATCGTACTGGCCAGTTCGTTGTAGGCGATCAGTTTGCCGTTATAGTCATAGATATTGCCCCTGGTACTCTTCAACGTACGATTGGCTGTTGTCCGATACGTAAAGTTTTCGGTATAGGATTTTCCGTTCAGGATCTGAAGCTGAAAGATCCTGACGATCAGAACCAGCGACATGCAGCCGAATACCAGCAGAAGTACAATGCTTCTCTTAGCAAATAAACGATTTAATGTATATGCTATCTTCTTAACCAAGGTGAATGCTCTTCCTCCAATTCAACTGCAGCAACTCTCTTGAGGATCTCTCGATAGATCAGGAAAAGGAAGATCGTGCACAACATGGTGAACACGGCCTCCGGTATGATGGTTCCGATCAGATAGGAGAAAAAATGAAAGCGCATACGAAATGCAAAGCTGACGATAAAAAACACAAAATTGTATGCCAGATCACTGAGCAGTACCGTTACCATCGGGATCCGTACATCGTTGTCGAAAAATACTTTGTAAAAATGTCCGTTTGCATATCCGATATACATCAGAAGCAGGGCATTCAGTCCGAAAATACTTCCGAAAAACAGATCCTGGATCAGTCCGCAGAAAAAGCCGGTCAGCAGGCCGGATTTTTTTCCGCGCATCAGCCCCATGCAGGCCGTCAATGCCAGCAGCATATTCGGTGTTGCCTGTACACTGGTAAACAGCTGACGAAAGGTCGTCTGCAGCAGAAATGTACCGACGATCGTCAGAAAAATAATCAGATTCCGTTTCATATAGTTAACTCCGTGGTGATTACTCCTTGATGGTCTTTGTCTGTTTGATCACAAGCACTTCATGAATATCCGAGAAATTCACTGCCGGAAGGATATACCCCTGTTTTGTCAGATGGTTCGAGTCATCTTCGATCAGATCCACATATCCGATCAGAATACCGGGCAGATATTTATCGCTGATATTGGAGGTTACTACTCTGTCGCCGACAACTGCTTCCGCATCGGATTTCAGATCGGTCATCGACAGCTTTCCTTCCTGGATCAGTGACAGATCACCGGAAACGATACAGTTGTCGGAAGTTGTCAGAAGCATGCAGCTGATGCTGTTTCCGTCATCGATAACAGCACGTACCGTTGCCCAGTTAACGCCTACTTCCGTTACGATACCTGCCAGACCGCCGTCTGCAAGTACATTCATATCCTTGGTAATACCGTCCTTGCTTCCACGGTTGATGGTAAAGGTATTGAACCAGTTTCCGGCATTCTTGGATACGACCTGTGCGGCGACCTTATCGTAGGTCGTGTAATCCCCGTCCAGTTCATACAGCTTCCGCAGCCTGTCCAGTTCGGATACATTTTCTGTCAGAACCATGTTCTGTTCCTGCAGTTCCTTGACACGCTGCTTCAGCTCGGCATTTTCATCCGCCAGCTGACGGGCATTCAGACGACCGATCCGCTGTCCGTTCATCCAGTCTCCGATCTTGTTGATACCGCTCTGAATCGGCACGATGATCGTACTGGCACCGTTTTTGATCGGGGACAGCGGCGCGAGCTGGCTCACGGAAAACATGATCATTACCAGACAGACGATGGTCAGAATAACCAGCAGATGTCTGCTTTTCAGATGTGAACTAATTTTCTTCATAGGTTAATTCTTCTTTCCCGGGATATACACCCAGTTCTGCAGTTCTTTGTTGTCGATTATCTGTTTCAGCCCGTAAGCCGTACTGTACTCAAAAAAGCGGGAAACGGTACAGGATATGCCGAGCCGGTATTCCATAAAACGTTCAATTCCCGGAATACGCGAGCTTCCTCCCGTCAGAAAAATGCCTTCTTCCAGACTGTTTGTCCGCACCTGCGGCGGAATACGCTCCAGGATCGTACGGATCTCGTCGGTCAGTACCGTCAGCTGATTCGCCACACAGGAAGTAACATTATAGGAAGAAACACTTCCGTTCCGCGGAAGGCCGCTGATCATATCCAGGCCGCCGACGGTCAGTCCCTCTCCGATATCCCTGCTCATATTGCAGAGCTCGAATTTCAGATGTTCGGCAGTCCGGAAACTGACGGTAAATGCATTTTTCTTACGAATACCTTCTACGATCGCCTCTGTAAAATGCTGTCCGCCGATTGGGATCATACGGCTGATGATCGGACGTTTATCGGCTATTACCGATACCTCGGTACTCTGTGCTCCCATATTGATGATGATGCTTCCCTGCGTACGTTCAATGGGGATGCCGATCGCAACTGCATCCGCAATCGGTTTTTCCACCATATAGACCTTACTTCTCCGGAAACGTCCTCGCTGTGCGATCGTCGAATAGGCGCGTCGTTCGATCTCTGTCATATCCGTAGGAACAGAGAAATACAGTGTCGGATTATGCCCGGTTCCATCGGTCGTACGTTCCAGCAGAATGTGCAGGATCGCCTCCTGCATCAGAACATCATTAATACGGCCATTGCGGCTCGGATTCACGATCTCGATATTGTCCGGAGTTCTTTCCAACATCTCGTAAGCTTCGTTTCCGATTGCAAAAACCGTATCACCGTTTCGTATTGCCGCAGAATTGCTCTCCTGCGTGATCTTGTCATACTTCTGATCGTAGATCTTTACCGAACGGGTACCCAGATCTATACCGAAAATATGTTCCTGTGCCATTTATCAATAATCCCTTATCTATTTCGTTAAACCATGTTCCGCAAAGCTGTAGTAGGAGCGGTCCCCGATGATCACATGATCCAGCAGTGTAATATCCAGCAGCAGACCGCCGCGGACGATCCGATCTGTCATGAGACGATCCTCTTCACTCGGTGCCGGATCTCCGCTGGGATGATTATGAACCAGAACCAGATGCACGGCATGATATCCCAGAGCCTGCAGGAACAGCTCCCGCGGTGACAGCAGAGACTGATTCACCGTCCCTCTGGACAGTTCGACCTCCCCAAGCAGATGATGTTTGGTATCCAGCAGCATACAGATCACGCATTCCTGCTCCCGATGCCGTAGAACCTCCATGTAATAATCCGCTATGGTCTCCGGAGAGGAAAAGGACAACCTCTCCCTGGCTTCGCTTCTAGAGATCCTTTTGGATAATTCACCGATACATAAAAGCTGGATGGCTTTTACTGTTCCGATCCCGTTCCAGCGGCAAAAATCCTGCCGGGTCATATGAAGCAGGCCGGATAATCCGCCGTTTCCCTTCATATTCTGCAGAATATTCCCTGCCAGTTCAAGGGAACTGCATCCTCTTGTGCCGTTACGCAGAAAGACAGCTAAGAGCTCCGCATCCGTCAGGACGGAAACTCCGTATTTGAGACATTTCTCATAGGGCTGCATTTCTTCGGGCAGACTTTTCATTGTTGTCATTCGATACTCCTGTTCTTCTCCCCTCAGCAGAACGCAGAAATATCCTGTGAAATATTATAGTAGCATAAAATTGTATTCCATTGCAATCGCTTCTGCCACCTTCAGACCGTCCATGGCCGCAGATGTTATGCCGCCGGCATATCCCGCTCCTTCTCCGCAGGGATACAGACCGCGCAGATTGCTTTGCAGATGCTCGTCCCGCACGATGCGGACCGGCGAAGAGGTACGGCTCTCTACTCCTGAAAGAATCGCCTCCGGATCCGAATATCCATGAATGGAACGATCAAATCCTACGATTCCCTCATCCAGTGAGGCGGCAAGACTTGCCGGAAAGATCTCTCTTACATTTGCATACCGGTACATCCCCTTGTTTACCGGCTCGTAAAGTCCGGGGCCTCCGGCACGATTCTTCTGAAAATCTTCAAACCGCTGCACCGGAATGCAGCCCTCCCCGGTTCGATAGGCCATTTTTTCCAGATGCCGCTGAAACAGCATGCCGTTCAGAACCGGAGAAATCCCCTCCTGTGCATAGGCTGCATAATCCTCCGGTGTAACCGTAACGATGATGGCACTGTTGGCATGTGCCGACGCACGGTCATGATAACTCATGCCGTTAACGGCCAGCATCTCCTTTTCCGACGAGGCATTGACCACATAGCCTCCCGGACACATACAGAAGGAATACACACCTCTTCCGTTTCCTAGGGTTCGGGTCAGTTTATAGGGAGCGGCACCCAAATTACCGGGATCTGCGGTTCCATACATTTTTTCATTGATCATGCTCTGGGGATGCTCCACACGAACTCCAACCGCAAAGGATTTCTGCTGCATCTCGATTCCGGCTCCGGAAAGCATCGCAAAGGTATCTCTGGCACTGTGTCCGATTGCAAGAACGACCGTCTCCGACAGAAATACCCGCCCGTCTTCGGTTTTAACTCCTGTGATCTGATCCGAATCCGTAAGCAGCCCGGTCACCTTGGTACGAAAATACACACTTCCGCCCCAGGATATGATCTGTTCCCGCAGCTTCTCCACGATCTGTACCAGCAGATCCGTGCCCAGATGCGGCTTTGCATCATAAAGGATCTTCTCAGGAGCTCCTGCCTGTACCAAAATTCGCAGCACCTCATGATTGCGTCCGAATTTATCCTTTACACCGGTATTCAGCTTTCCGTCGGAAAAAGTTCCTGCACCGCCTTCCCCGAACTGCACATTGGATTCCGTATCCAGCAGACCGGTATTCCAGAAATGTGCAACGGTCTTCTGCCGTTCGGAAGCCTTTTCCCCGCGTTCCAGGAGAATCGGACGATATCCCTTCTTTGCAAGGATCCATGCACAGAACAGTCCGGCAGGACCGCTTCCGATGATGACCGGACGATGCTTCAATGACCTGCTTCCGGGATCCGGAAACTGATATTTCGGTTCCCTGTATGCAGAGACATTGCGGATTCTCGGATTGCCCAGTACCTTTTTCTCGCCTGATATTTCTGCTGCAAGCGAATACACATAATACAGCTTCGGTTTCTCGCGAGCATCGATCGACCGCTTCAGAATCCGAAAACGTTTCAGATCTTCCCGGCGAATACGAAGCTCTTTGATTATTTTATCCTGAAGCTCCTGCTCACTGTGTTCCACCGGAAGTTTCAGCTGTGAAAGTTGTATCATAGCAATTCCCTCTACTCCTATCGAATGTCCCATCGGGAAACTGAATCTATTCATTCCTCTGCGGCCGCCAGACCTGCCAGATGTCCGCTGGCCCAGGCCCACTGCAGATTATAGCCGCCGCATTCTCCGTCCACGTTGACAGCCTCTCCGCAGAAATACAGGCCTGGCACACGAATGGATTCCAGCCGCTCTGTCAGTTCCGAAGCTTTTATTCCGCCGGAACAGATCTGTGCCTGCCGCATGGATGAGGCTCCTGTCACCTGCATATCGATATGCTTGATCGATTCCGTAAGCTTCTGCAGGAACTGTCTTCTCTCCGCTTCCTCCATTGCCTGCAGATCGATCCGTGCTGCTTTTTTCTTTCCGTGTTTTGCTTTTTTCTGCACGCCTGAGGCGGATGCGGTTCCGGATACTACCACAGGAATCAGCTTTTCCGGAAGGATCCCTGTCAGCAGCTGAGCCGGATCCCGTTCCGGAAAATTCTGGTGGATCCGAAGCAGCCTCTCATACAGATCCATATATCCGGTTTCCGGAAGCAGCTCCAGTTCCACATTCACCCGTCTGCCTTCTTCACAGGCACGTACCGCCGAACCGCTGATCTGAAATACCGGAATACCTGAGATTCCATACTCCGTCAGCTGTACCTCGCCGCAGTCTTCTGCCGCAATTTCCTTATCGATCCGGAGAACGACCTTTGCACGCACACGGGTTCCTGCCCAGTTTTTCGTATCTTTCTGTGCCGTCTTCAGGGAAACCAATGCCGGCAGGAACGGAATCTGATCAACAGCAAACGCTTTTGCGATTTTTTCCGCCGTATCACCGGAGCCGCGCACGGAGGAAGCCGGAGAACCGCAGCATACCAGTACACGATCCGCTTCATAGGTCCAGGTCTCCGTCTGAACCGCAAAAACAGAGGCACCGTCCGCAGCCTTCCTCACCTCTGCACCGACGACGTTCTCATTGGTTTTTATTTTTACCTTAAGCTCTGCGGCACGAAGAAGCAGAAGCTGCAGTACAGCTGCTGCCTGTTCCGACTGAGGATAGACCCAGCCGCTTTTATCGATCGTATCCAAACCGATCCTTTGAAAGAAGGAAAGGGTATCCTTTTCGGAAAAATCCCGAAGCACGGTTTCAGCGAGCCCGCGTTCTCCCCGATAATGCGAGACAGACATATCCAGATTGGTCAGATTGCAGCGGCCGTTGCCGGACGCCAGAATTTTATGTCCCGGCCGTTCATTGCGCTCCAGTACGGTAACCGAAGCCCCTGCCTCCGCCGCCGTGATCGAAGCCATTAAACCGGACGCACCGCCGCCGATAATGAGGATCCTTTTTCCCATGTATTCCTCCTGTCACGATCCTGCACAGATCATGTTTTTTATATGAATACCTGCCCCCTTCGAGGAGACACAGCTTTATAATTCTACAAGCCCAGCATCCAGTACTTTCTGCAGACTCATAAGAATACCGAGTTTGCCATGCTGCCAGGTAAGTCCGCCCTGGAAATATACGGCATACGGCGGTTTGATCGGTCCGTCTGCGGAAAGCTCAATAGAGGAGCCCTGTACAAAAGCACCTGCGGCCATGATCACATCTGAATCATAACCCGGCATTGCCCATGGTTCCGGAGTGACATAGCTGTCTACCGGTGCCGCTGCCTGAATGCCCTGACAGAAAGCGATCACTCCTTCCGGTTTGCCGAAGGTCACCGCCTGAATGATGTCATGTCTCTCTTCTGTTCCGTTCGGTACAACCGCAAATCCCAGTTTCTCATAGATATTGGCTGCAAAGATCGCACTTTTCAAAGAGGATGCCGTTACGGTCGGCGACATGAAAAATCCCTGATAGAACGGTGCATTTGTTCCAAGAGAAGCTCCGACTTCCTTGCCCAGTCCCGGAGTAGTCAGACGGAAGGCTGCATTTCCTACATACTCCTTTTTACCGACGATATAACCGCCGATCGGAGCCAGACCGCCGCCCGGGTTTTTAATCAGGGAGCCAACCATCAGATCTGCCCCCACATCGGTAGGCTCCAGCCGCTCGGTAAACTCTCCGTAACAGTTATCGACCATACAGATAATATCGGAACGAATGCTCTTAACAAAAGCGATCAGCTCACCGATCTCCGCCACGGAAAGAGTATGACGTGTCTGATAGCCTTTGGAACGCTGGATTGTTACCAGCTTTGTTTTTTCATTGATTGCCTGACGGATTCCCTCCCAGTCAAAGGATTCATCCGGCAGCAGATCCACCTGGCGGTAGCGAATGCCGTATTCTGCAAGAGATCCTCTGGATTCGCGAATACCGATCACCTCTTCCAGCGTATCGTAGGGTTTTCCCACCGGAGAAAGAAGCTCGTCACCGGGGCGAAGATTTCCGGCCAGTGCAATTCCCAATGCATGGGTACCGCAGGCGATCAGCGGGCGTACCAGCGCATCCTCTGTATGAAAGGTATCGGCAAATACCTTTTCCAGTGTATCTCGGCCGATGTCATTGTAGCCGTATCCGGTGGACGGATACAGGCAGGCTTCACTAACATGATTGACCTGCATGGCATGAACGACCTTCATCTGGTTGTATTCCGCGGTCTCATCGATCTTCTGAAACCGTTCTTTCAGGGAATCGGCGATTTCTTCACCAAAGCGAACGACCTCCTCACTGATTCCCATCTCCTTATACATTTGGATCATATCCTGTGTCATAATAAATCTCTATCTCTCTTTCCTTTTGTTTTAAGCCCGTTCAATCGGAAGTCCGGCAGGTATTTTTCTCTGCCTGTGCCTTCCATAAGGAGACCATGTACACCAGGATCTCCTCCTCGTTATATCCAAACTGATCCTTATTGACCCAGACCACGTCTTTTTCTCTTTTAAACCAGGTCAGCTGCCTCTTGGCAAAATGCCTGGTATCCCTTTTGATGACAGATACGGCTTCCTCCAGAGAACAGCTGCCGTCCAGATACGGAAACAGCTCCTTGTATCCCAATCCCTTCATGGACACATGATCCGGAGTCAGTCCTCTGTCTTTTAATCCACGTACTTCTTCGACCAGTCCTGCCTGCAGCATCTGATCGACACGAAGCTCAATGCGTTCATACAGGTGCTGCCGCTCGTCATTCAATACAAAGTACAGATAACAGTACGGGGATTCCTTCTCTTTCTGTTCTTCGTTATGCACAGAGATCCTGGTTCCCGTCTGTTCATAAAACTCCAGTGCACGGATCACCCGTTTGACATTATTCGGATGTATCTCTGCTGCCGCTGCCGGATCCCTCTCCTGCAGAAGGGCATGCATATAGCCGGCACCCTTTTCCTGTGCCAGCTGTTCCAGTCTTGTCCGAAGCTCTGCCTTTCCGTCGTCCTCGGAAAAATCAATATCCCGAAGAACCGCCTGAATATAGAAACCGGTTCCTCCGGTAAGAATCGGTACTTTTCCCTCTGCCCAGATCTGTTCCATCGCTTCCTTTGCAAGCTTCTGGAAAATGCAGACATTGAATTCCTCTTCCGGCTCCAGCACATCGATCAGATAATGATCCACGCCCTGTCTCTCCTCCGGCATGATCTTGGCGGATCCGATATCCATGTATTTATAGATCTGCATGGAATCTGCAGATACGATCGCACCGTTAACGACTTTTGCCAGCTTCAGTGACAGATCTGTCTTGCCGACTGCTGTCGGCCCCGCCAGTACGATCAATGGTCTTCTGCTGCTCATATAGTATCTTCCTCCCGGTCATTTTCATCGGCACTGTGCGCTGTTCCTCCGGTCCTTCCCTGCCATGCATGGCAGTGTATCTCCGGAATCTGCGGCCCCTTGCACAACACCGGTTATGGATGAAGCATCCTTATAAAATCCGCTTGAATTTCTTATCCAGCTCATAGTGAGACATGGACACGATCGTCGGTCTGCCGTGAGGACAATGATACGGATCGTCCAGGGTAAGCAGCTCTGCGATCAGGGCTTCCATCTCCACCCGGGAAAGCTGGTTGTTTCCCTTTACCGCTGCCTTACAGGACATGGAAGCCAGCTTCTGCGTAATCACTGCCGGTGACAGTTCGCCCAGTTCGTCCAGCTGGTCGATGATCTCGATCAGCAGCCGCCGGGAAGCGACCGAATATAGATTCGTGGGAACCGCAGAAACCTTCCAGGTTTTTCCTCCGAAATGCTCGATCTCATAGCCAAGTCCCGCAAAAATCGACAGGTGCTTCTGTACGAGTTCCGCCTCTCTTGTACTCAGATCCAGAATGATCGCCGGAAAAAGATTCTGCGAAAGAACTTTTTTCTCTCTGAAATTCTTCATCATCCGCTCATAGTTCACTTTTTCATGAGCCGCATGCTGATCGATGATATACAGTGCCTCTTTATACTCGACCATTACATAGGTATCAAAAACCTGTCCGATAATACGGAACATGGTCCTGCTCTGTTCAGCCAGAACAGCATCCTCTTTCAGAAAGCTGAGCTGCGTCATCTCTGCCGGATTCGGAAGCTGCGTTTCCTGCAGCGAAGTATCCGTTTTATCTGCTGTTTCGATTTCCGAACGTTCGATATTCTGCTCGGCTGCGTTTTCCGTACGTTCTGTATTCTGTCCGGCT
>JAUNAK010000138.1 GCA_030527665.1 Eubacteriales bacterium | reverse complement strand
AGACGTCCGCCTGCATTGAACAGAGCAAGAACGGATACAGCCAGAGCAGCGGAAGCACTCTCCATACCGATCATGCCGGAAGCAACGGCTTTTGCCTGGGAGATGATCATCATACCGCAGAAAGCACCGCACATCAGAAGAAGCAGCATAATATAGAATACCGGACTCTTCAGCATGTATTTCCAGTCATAGTTTGCGGTATCGGTTTTAGTCTGTACCGGCGGAGTCCAGCCGTCAGGAGCGAAGCCTTCCGGACATTTCTCAACAACCAGAGAGCAGAGAATCATGACAACCGCAAAAGCGATACCGATACTCTTGAAAGCAGTAGCAACGCTGGAATTGGCAACGATCTTCTCAACGATCGGCGGAAGGATCACGGAAGAGAAACCGTAAACAGCAGTTGTAACACCACCGATCAGACCACGTTTGTCCGGGAAGAATTTAACACAGGAACTGATATTGCAGCCGTAAGCCATACCGATTCCAAGACCGCCGATGATTCCATAGGTAAGAATCAGGAAGCCAACGCTGGTAGCGAAGCCGGACAGGATCATACCTGCACTGAACATCAGACCGCCGACCAGAAGTACGACCTTCGGACCGAATTTATCATTGAACCATCCGCCGGAGATCATAGTGATCGGTCCAACGGAGTTGGCAACGGTATAAACGATTGCCAGATCACCCGGAGTGATCTCAAAACCGCGGAGCTCTGTAAGAGAAGCTGCCATCGGAGAAGCAAATACACTCCATGCGTAAACAGAACCAAGACAAAGGTTTGCAAGACAGCAGACAAGCAGGATCAGCCATCTTCTGTTTGTGTAGTTTTTCATGTTACACATCCTCCATTATTTTATTATTTTTGTGCATTGCACATCTATTTCATGCACAGCGTCTATATCATAGCAGACAAATTCTGCATTATGCTATTCGAATACATGCAAAAACACACTCGAATTATTGCATATCCTGTCGTTGCAGTCTGCCTTCTTGTAAACCGCGATAGGAAATAGTAACATATTTATATATGAAGATTTGCGAGGAAAAAGATGGCAGAACTTACTACATTATGTTATATAGAGAAGGATGAGGCATACCTGATGCTGCATCGAACCGTAAAAAAAAATGACGTCAACAAGGATAAATGGATCGGTGTCGGCGGTCATTTTCTGGAGGAGGAGAGTCCGGAGGATTGTGTTCTGCGGGAGGTAAATGAAGAAACCGGTTATACACTGATGGCTCTTCGTTTTCGGGGGATCGTAACCTTTGTATCAGGAAACGGTCTGACGGAATACATGCATCTGTTTACATCGGACAGCTTCACGGGAGAACCCATTGCGTGTGATGAAGGAGAACTGACCTGGGTGCCGAAACAGGAGATCACAAATCTGAATCTCTGGGAAGGGGATAAGGTGTTCCTGCGGCTGCTGGCAGAGGAAGAGCCGTTTTTTTCTCTGAAACTGGTGTATGATGGGGGCGACGGATTAAAAGAAGTATGGCTGAACGGACAGAAAATGTGATATAATGAACTTTGGTCATTTTTATATCTGTTTTTCTTTGTTAGAATTTGCTTTTATTTATGGAAGAAGGATCAGCGATGGGTAAGGTCGAACAAAATAAACACAACAAACGGACGTCTCTGCTGCAGAATGCATATCAGCTCTTTGAAGACCGGGGATTCAGTAAAACAACGATTTCGGATATTGTAAAGGAATCCGGTCTGGCAAAGGGTACGTTTTATCTGTATTTTAAGGACAAGTATGATCTGAGGGATCAGCTTGTTGCCAAGAAAAGCGGGCAGGTGCTTCTGTATGCGCTGGAGGCAGTGCAGAATTCACCGAAACCGCCGGAAAATCTGGAGGCATATATTTTTACACTGACGGATTTTATTCTGGATTATCTGCAGCATAATCGAAAACTGCTGAACTTTATTTCCAGAAATCTGTCCTGGGGACATTTCAAGCATGCGGTGGAAAGCAGTGCGAACCCGGAACATGCCACCGAAGATTCGGAGATACTCAGCCGTGTCTATCAGGATTTTCTGGCGGCACTGGAGAGGGACTGCTATCATTGTGAGCAGCCGGAACTTCTGCTGTTCACGATCATTGAGCTGATTGGATCGACTGGTGTGAGCTGTATTATGTATGAGACTCCCTGCACGCTGGAAATCTATCTTCCGTATCTGCATAATGCGATCCATCATATTCTGGAGAGCTATAAAATGAAATAAGGCGTACAGCAGTTGAGAATGCCTTCCGTCTCGCAGGACGGCTTTGGCACAGGGATGATTTGCTGTTCCCCCTCTATGTGCAGAAGCCGGATGCACTCTGCCGGAGATGTATTGGATTTTGTACTTGCAGAGAATACAGCCTTGCGGTATAGTAGTTATGTAAATTGAACAGGAGATCTTCAGGGCGGGGCGTGATTCCCCACTGGCGGTATAGTCCGCGAACTGCTTAGCAGCCGAACCGGTGCAACTCCGGTACCAACAGTACAGTCTGGATGGAAGAAGATACAGGAGAACCTGTGCGTTCTCATTGGTATTAGATTTCAAGCTCTGTGTGATCCGCACAGAGCTTTTTTTGGATGAGCACTTCCCGATAAGTGAGACAGAAAATCTTCGATTTTCGTAGTCGAACTTATGCAAAGCTGGCAGAGCCGAAGGCGAAAGGCGAGGGTTACGTGCGACCTATGCAGATGCACTTGGCGAAAGCGACCGAAGGGAAGCTTGAGTCTAGTACATCGTATTGCGGCTTATATCCGGGAATCGGGATATAAATGCATTTTAAGAAGTCTCAGCAAGATCTCCGAAAAAGAAAAAGGAGAAGAAACATGAGTACAACAACGATTGCAAG
>JAUNAK010000072.1 GCA_030527665.1 Eubacteriales bacterium | reverse complement strand
GTGACAATCAACCATAGCTATATAAGGTCATGCTGGGATAGTGGCAACAACATTGGGCTCTCCCTTGTAGATGCCATGGGCGGTTCCGATTCCTACTGCCAGCGAATCAATTCCGGTCTCCTCCACAAAACGTACCGCTTCCTGAGGATCCGTATAGGGATTATCTAGTCCTACGACCAGATCATCCTCTTTTCCTCCTACCTTACCCAATTCTGCCTCTACCGGAATATTTCCTGCATGGCATGCCTCTGCAACTGCCTTACTAAGAGCGATATTCTCCTCCAGGCTGAGTTTAGAGCCGTCAATCATAATCGATGTATATCCTGCCTGAAATGCCTTCATTGCAAGTGCAAAACTGCTTCCATGATCCAGGTGAAGAACAACCGGAACTGAAGCATTTTTTGCCGCTGCACTGACATTAGCAAAGAACAATTCAGGCGTTGCATATCTCAAGGTGGAAGGCGTAGTCTGAAGGATGACCGGAGCCTGCATTTCCTCGGCAGCTTCAATAACCGCCTGCACCATTTCCATATTCTCTACGTTAAAAGCACCTACTGCATAACCGTTTTTCTGTGCATCAAGAAGCAATTCTTTGCTGTTAACTAACATGACTCTCCTTCTATTCGAATCTGTTTACTATTTCTCGGAATCAATCAAGAGCTTGCCTTTTACCGCCCCTGGTGTTTTATACATCTTGAATGCCTCAGCAATCTGGCTAAGAGGAATCTTCTTGAAAATAAAAGAATCATCGAACTTCAGATCTCCGGTCTTAAAATAATGTGCCACCAGTTCCCACTCTTTTCCGGGGAAAGGAGTGCTGTAAGACATCCATGAACCGGTCAGGGTGAACTCTTTACGATTCATATTCTCCCATTCCTCTACGGTGAAGGACAGATCTCTCGTAGGAGTACCAACGAAGCACACATTTGCTTTATTGGCTGCCAGCTTGAAGGCCATCTTCATCGTGATGGTATTTCCTGCAGTCTCAAACACATAATCGAATCCGCGGCCATTGGTCAGTTCCATCGCCTGACCCATGAAATTCTCCTGCAGAGTATTGATTCCGGCGGTTGCACCAAGCTGCTTGCCAAGCTCCAGACGCTCATCTGCAATATCGAATACGACGGTTTCCTTTGCACCGAAGATTTTTGCCCACTGCATAACGAACAATCCGATGGTACCTGCTCCCAGGATCGCAACTCGCTTTCCGCCCTGATAAGGCGTTCTCAACAGACCATGAAGGGCAACGGTAGCAGGCTCAAAAAATGCTCCCTGCTCAAAACTAACGGTATCTTCGAACTTCACTGCATTCTGTTCGGGTACTGCGACATACTCGGCAAAGCTTCCGAATCGACGAGATCCGATGAAACTGTAATGCTTACACAGAGAATAATTACCCTTCTGACAGTCCTCACATTTCATACAGGGGATAAGCGGAACTCCGGCAACCCGATCACCTACGGATAATTTGTTAACTCCTTCTCCTACCTCTGCAATGGTTCCGGAGAATTCATGACCTAACACATTTGGAAAAAAGTGACATGCATCTCCGTTCACACGCGGGATATCGGATCCACAGATTCCTGTATATTTTACTTTGATCAGAACCTCTCCCTTCTTGGGTACAGGCTTTTCCATTTCTTCATATCTCAGATCTTCCTTTGCATAGATAACTCCAGCCTTCATGATTCATCCTTCTTTCTGTATGTCCTGCAGTCCTCAATTATTCTTTCTGCAGCTATTGATATTCCTTATTTGAGAAGGTCATGAATTTTTGATTCATGACCTTCAAGACTTCATAAACTATGGATTAAAAATCTTACTCTGCTTCTGCTGCCTTTAATTCCTCTGCTCGCTTCTTCGAATGTCTCACTGCGAACACCAGGGAAATGGCGTAGATTACTGCGATGATTAACATGCCGGGAATATTTTCTCCGGTGAAGAGCTGAGTGAAGATATAGGTGATAGGACATCCACCCTGATCCATTGCCGCCAGAGTCGCGCCCTGTCCGACAGCACCTACAGACTGTCCGAGAGTTGTTGTCCAGTTTACTGTCTGGTTTGTGATCCAGATCGTCATTGCCATAATGCAGGAACCGGAAATCAGTGTGCGGAACAGGTTACCCTTGTGTACTGCTACCGCAATTGCAATAAAGAATCCGATGGTTGCCAGATCTCCGAAGGGAAGAATTCTGTTACCGGGCATGATGATCGCAATCAGCAACGTTACCGGGATAAAGATGATACCTGCGGTAACTACTTCAGCATCACCAAGAAGAAGTGCAGGATCCAGACCGATATTGAAATCGGCGTCCTCGCCAAAATGCTTATGCATCAGCTCTTTTGCACGTTCAGAGATGGGAAGGAGGCCATCCATGATACACTTGATCATACGAGGCATCAGGACCATAACACCTGCCATCTTGATTCCCAGAGGAAGTGCTTCCTGAGGGCCATATCCTGCAAGGAATCCGATAATCGCTCCAAGAACAAAACCGATGACGACGGGCTCACCCAGGACACCGATTCTGGACTGCAGACCATCAATGGTAAAGTTAATTTTTCTCAGACCGGGGATCTTGTCAATAATTGCATCGACCAGACAGGCGATGGGACCCATATATGCTGAGGTTCCATGAGGGGTGGTGATGTTCTCCATCTCAAAGTAATCTGCCAGAAGAGGCGCCCACAGATCACCCAGTCTGAAGGTTACAATTGCATGGATCACAACCCCAAGAAGCCCGATCCAGAGATTTCCGGTTACTGCGTATGCAATTGCTCCGGTAAAAGCCATGTGCCATACATTCCAGATGTCAATGTTGATGGTTTTCGTTGTCTTTGTCGCGAACATGATCAGGTTGACAACGATGGAGAGGGGAATTGCGATCGTAGCTACGATGGATCCCCAGGTTACTCCGCTCATGCCTGGCCAGCCTACTTCTACGATGGAAAGACTTACTCCCAGTCTTTCTGCCATTGCCTGTGCTGCAGGTCCCATATTGGTATTCATCATGTCTACAATCAGACCCATTCCCACGAATCCAACACCGATCATCAGTCCTGCGCGAATTGCTTTGCTGATCTTAACTCCAATAGCAATGGAGAGAAGGGCGATAATGATAGGAAGCATTACCGATGCACCCATATCAATCACATAATTGATAACTGCTGCTGCTCCATTTAAAAATCCAGTCATGAGCTGCTCCTTTCTTCATATCCTATTAGATAAATATCTTGATTATTATTCTCCCTTAAGTACCTTCAGAATTGCTTTCTCCGTCTTCTCAACACCGATTCCAGAAATGAAAGGCATTGCGGTGATCAGGGGCACTCCATAGTCCTGCTTAACCTTGGAGGTAGGTACGATTAGATCTGCCGGCAGATTCGATGCGATCTCGTTGATCCTGCACTGACACAGGTCAACATCGATTCCGTTCTTCTTGCAAAGCTCTACTACCTTATTTGCTGCAATTGTTGAAGTTGCTACTGCTCCGCCACAACATACGATAATTCTCTTTTTCATAACTCTTTCTCCTTTTCTGCAATCAGTTTAATAATGTCATCTTTATTTTCGGCCTTAGCCATTTTTTTCAACAGTTCCTGATCCTGGATCAGTGCGATAATTCTCTGCAGCTTGTCGATATGTTTATTTGGATCGACAACTGCCAGCATGAACACAATTCCGACCTGAACGGTCTCATCTTCGTCTCCCCCCATTACATGGAAGGTTACCGGGTTCTTTAATACTGCGATTGCAGTTCCGGTTCGGTGTACATGTTCTACGCTGGTGTGTGGAATTGCTACTCCCAGATTCTCCAGTTCCACATCCAGCCCTGTAGGAAACTCCTTTTCTCTAGCGATCAGACCTTCTACATAACTCTCTTTCGTATATCCGAGTCTTATGAATTCTGTTCCCATAATCTTCATGACTTCATCTGTATTCTTTGCTTCCAGATTCGTGAAGATCAGTTCCGGATTCAATTCTTCCCAGATCATTTTTACCTCCTTATTAATCCTTATATTCTCTCGTGTATCTTCAGTTCTTTCTGTTGTTTTGTTTATTTCCTTGCTGTGATTAGATCGTATCATGACAATATACATAAAAACAGTCAAAGGTCTTTCAAGTATTTTGCAAAAAAATAGAATGGTTGAAGGAATTTCAAAATCAGTGAAATCCCTTCAACCATTTCTTATGATTCATCCCTCCTGATAATTGCATGAGTACTCGACAGAAGTTGACCGAAGAACGAAAAAGAAGGTGTCGATAGCATCTCTTTCGTCGTGCTTGCGACGCTGCTGGAATTGCCACCGGCACCTTCTATTACTATTTTAAAAATAAGGATGAGCTCCTATTGTCCTTTATAATGGAATCTTCCATCGAAGACTTCGAATTACAGACTCCTTTATCCTATCTTGCCAGACGAATCACAGAACTCTATACCATTTTAGTTGATAAATACATCTCTTTTGGTAAAGACTTTATGCAGAGCTTTTATACTCCTGCCAACTCTGTGCTTTCTGCATACATGAGTGAAATTGTGCTTCTTTTCTAATATTATTTGCAATCCGCACTCTACCACAAAAGTTTTGAAAAGCCTGCCGAACGGTCAGACACAGCACACTGTGTGTATAGACTCCCCATTCTCCCAGATTAGGAATATATCGATCGCAGTTGTATGCATCATAAAGCACTCAAATTGAATCCCATATACCCAGACAAGCAGTTTACTTCCCAACAACCGGAAAATCAAGCCAAGATTCATGGAAAAAACCAGCACAAATCCTGTCCAGGCCAAGACATAAAATCCCCGATACCAGATAGTATTGTAACGATACAATATTCCGATCATTCCGAGTCCGCAGATGATCTCCAATATAGAACCCGTTATGCTTTTGAAGATCGGATCTGTTTTTTCCAGAAACTTATTCTTCTCTATCTGTGATAAAACGGATATACTCCCGGATTTGCGCAAAGTCGACCCGGCATTCCCCGTTATAGATACCGACCGGCACCTGATCGGAAAAGCTGTAGATAGAAACACGATCATCATCGTTGGCATCAAATTCATTGACGATCACGACCTGTTTTCGAAGGTCCACCAGCCAGTACTCCCGCACGCCGGCAAATTTATATTTGCTCAGTTTAATATAGCGGTCTTTTCTGGATGTAGACGGAGACAGGATCTCGATAACAAAATCCGGTGCCCCGTAGAGTCTGGCTCCGTTTATCCTGGAGCGGTCGCAAACCACAAATATATCCGGCTGTACGATCGTCCTGTCGTCACAGTCCAGCTGCACATCGGCAGGTGCAATAAACGGAACACAAGTCCCCTTATTCTGCGTAATATATGTCAGCAGCATGGCATGAATCTGTCCGGCCGCAAGCTGATGATCCATTCTCGGCGCCCCCATATCATAAAAAACACCGTCGATCAGCTCCACTCTCTTCTCATCCGGAAGTGCCAGATAGTCTTCCAGTGTATACTCTCCCTGCTTTTTGGCTGCATAGACAGCCGCAGTTTCCCGGAGCATTTCCGAGGATATCCCGCCGCGTCCGGAAGCATAATAATACTCACCCTGCTCCAGAGCAGCCGACAACCGCCGCAGTGTCTTTTCACGGGGAGCCTTGCTGTAGCCCCCGAATATTTTCTGAAGCGTTCCTACCGGAACCCCCGATCGTTCTGACAGAGTCTGATAGGAATAGCCAAGCAGCCTTTTCTTCTCTTTCATTTCCTCGATCGTCAGCATATACATCCCGTCCTTTCCCATTTGCAGATCCTCTTCTCGTCCTGAGTATACCCTTTATATACCCTTTTTTCAACCGTTCATCCTTATTTCTTTCTTTTTTATCCTCGAAATATAAATCATCAGGCTCAAACGGTATTTAGACTGTTTTCGCATTCCGTATATATAGAATATGCCCTTACACATTCCCACACCGATTATAGTAAAAAAACGTTCACCAGACGCTCTCTTTTGCATACATGGCAGCAAAAAATGCTTATCCCTCTGCATGACTGCCCTGGGATAAGCATTTCTTTATTCCTGCATATTACACATTTTTGATTTTTTCTTTACCGATCCGGAAAAGAATTTATTTTCGGCCGAAATGGATCTCCTCCGCACGCTTAAGCGCATCGTCGATATGCGCAGCAAAGTTCTCTTTTCCTACTCTTTCTGCAAAACCGCCGTGCTCCATAGTCTGCATCGGCTGCTCGTTTACATGCGCAAGGATCATCGTTACGCCCTGTTCCCTGCAGCGTTCCAGCAGCATCTCCATTGCCTGCATCGCCGTTGCATCAACAGACGGAACCGAACGCATACGAAGGATCAGCACCTCCGTAAAGTTTTTCAGCGAGATGCGGCTGATCAGACCGGCCGCACCGAAGAACATCGGTCCGGTGATCTCGTATACACGAACATACTCCGGAACCACTTTCATATCGATGTGATCTTTATCCTCATCCTTGTCACCAAAATATTTCCAGCCCCGGATCTCCGATTCATCTGCCATACTCTTCATAAACAGAACACAGGCTGCCAGCATACCGAACTCGATGGCAACGACCAGATCAAAGACAACAGTCAGAACAAAGGTCGCTGTCAGAACAAGTACGTCACTCTTCGGTGCGCGCTTAAGCAGCAGACCCACCGTCTTGATTCCGCACATATTATATGCCACCTGAAACAAAATAGCCGCAATGGTCGGCATCGGGATCAGTGCCGCATACGGCATCAGGAAAATCAGTACAAAAACAAGCACGATCGCATGTACCATGCCGGCGATCGGAGACCGTCCGCCGTTTTTGATATTGGCTGCTGTTCTGGCAATTGCGCCTGTTGCCGGAATACCCCCGAACAGAGCAGAACCGATGTTTCCGACACCCTGAGCAACCAGCTCCTGATTAGAACGATGTCTGGAGTTGATCATACCATCGGCAACCACACAGGAAAGCAGAGATTCAATAGCTGCCAGAATGGCAATCGTAACGCCGTTGGAGAACTGTTCCCGGATCAGTCCGACCGAAAACTGCGGAAGATGCAGTGTCGGCAGACCGCTTCGGATGGTATACAGATCACCAATGGTATTTACCGTTAAATTCAGTCCCTTTACCAGCAGAATTCCGACGATGACTGCGATCAGTGATCCGGGAACCTTCTTGCTGAATTTTGGCCAGATAAACAGAAAAGCCAGACAAACCACACCGACCAGCAGTGCCTGTACATTGATCGTCTCGATATTTTCAGCGATTGCACGTACCTTTTCAATCGTTTCTACCGGCTTCACTCCCTCCGGATAAGTCAGTCCCAGAAAATCCTTGATCTGACCGATCACGATCGTGACCGCAATACCCGCCGTAAATCCGGTGGTGATCGTAAACGGAATAAACTTGATCAGGCTGCCCACTCCCAGCAGACCCATGACGATCAGCAATACACCGGCCAGAATCGTAGCGACGATCAGACCGTCCATTCCGCTTGTAGCTACGATTCCCGCAACGATCGTTGCAAAAGCAGCTGTCGGTCCGGCAATCTGCACGCGGCTTCCGCCGAACAGCGAGATCAGGAATCCGGCAACGATCGCCGTGAAGATACCCTCCTCGGGTCCGACTCCGGAGGCAAGTGCAAGTGCAATGGAAAGCGGAAGTGCAATGATCGCTACGATAATTCCCGCAACCACATCCTTGGCCAGCTTCTGCGCACTGTAGTCCTTCAGACAGTCAAACAGCATTGGACGCAAAGTTTCTTTATTCATTTTCTCCCTCATTATATAAAGATTTTGTAAAATCAGATCTTCTTCATACCTCAGATATGCAGGATTCTTGATTACAGACAACAGTTGATAATTATACCACGCTCATTTCTTTTGAAAAGCCCCGAATTAGATGTTTAAAGAAAAAGAAACGGAAGAGTTTCATAACTGTAAACTCTTCCGTCCCTGCCTCTATATTTTTATTTCCTTCGGATAACACAACGCCTTAGAGAGGAAAGTCATCCATACGGATATCCTTACCCCTGATACGGAACCGCATCCTCATACATATTGGATGCCCAGATAATCTTCACAGTTCTTGCAATGCAAGCCTTCAGATCCTCTCTGCTCATCGTTCCTTCCTGAAGCTCTTTCTCCAGGTTTTCTCTGTCGAGGATCGCACCCGGCATTACCAGATCGTTGCCTGCACGCATACAGCCTGCCGCTGTACAATCCGGTCCCTTTTCCGTTGTTGTCCAGTCTGTCATAACCATTCCGGCAAATCCCCATTCATTTCTGGCTGCCTGTGTCAGAATATCATAATTATTTGCCGCATGTACACCATTGATCAGATTATAGCTTGTCATAATGGCCATCGGCTGTGCTTCTTTGACAGCGATCTCAAAACCTTTCATATAGATCTCACGAAGTGTCCGCTCGGTAAGAACAGAATCCGCCCCCATACGGTTGTCTTCCTGATTGTTGCAGCAGAAATGCTTGATCGTTGTTCCTACACCCGGAACCTTCTGCACACCCTTTGTGATTGCCGCCGCACATTTACCGGCAACAAGCGGATCCTCGGAATAATACTCAAAGTTTCTTCCGCAAAGCGGATTTCTGTGAATATTCATACCCGGTGCAAGCCAAAGCGTCGTATCAAACAGCTGCATCTCGCCGCCGATCATCTCACCGACTTCCTGCAGCAGTTCCGTATCAAAACTCTGTGCAAGGAGGGTACCTACCGGAACAGCCGTGCAGTACTGATAGTATTTTTCTCCCGGGAAGGAAAGTTCCTCCTCACTGCAGAACAGGCCGCCCTCCAGCGAAGCCATGAACGGAAGCATATGGATCTGCTCCCCTTCTACAAAATAGTATTTCTGCAGACGAAGTCCTGCCGGACCGTCCGAGAGTACGATGCTTGCCAGATTTTTATCCAGGCAGCAGTTGTTTGTCTCTCCTGCGGATCCCGGAACTGCAATACCTGCGGATCCAAGGTTGCTTCCCTGTCCCTTACCCGGATCTCCGGATGCAAGAGCGATCAGTTCCTCATCCGTCAAGGTCTCAACAAAGTTCATTGCCTCATCATCATAAATGGCAGCATTTGTCCTGTACTCCACTTCACGGGTCCGCATACCTTCTACAGGAAGTTTCAGAACCGGCAGCATATTTGCTTCACATTCCGCCATTAACACATCCAATTTCTGTGTTATCACGGCTTCTGCCGGACGGATCTCCTGCAGTTCCTCCCGGATCGGACAGATATGTGCGGTCTTTTCCAGAAGCAGATCCTCATCCAAAGTAAGCACAGCTGCCGGTACAGCGGATTCCAGCGATGTTCCGACCCAGATCACATAGGGACCTGACTCCAGCAGCCATCCCGGTGCCTCCTCGCTGTAGGATGCCAGTGCTGCAGCAGGAATCTCCTGTGTCAGAGCCTGCTCTTTGCCGGGTGCAAGCAGCCCCGTTTTCTTAAAGCTTACCAACCGGCGGAATTCCTTCGGCAGTCTTCCTGCCGGACAGGTGGCATAGACCTGTACGACCTCCTTGCCGGTATAGGCGCTTCCTGTATTTTTTACTTTGGATGTTACGGTGATCACTCCGTTTTCTGCGGCAACAGCTGTATTTTCCACAATAA
Organism: Eubacteriales bacterium; assembly: GCA_030527665.1. Classification (GTDB taxonomy): domain Bacteria; phylum Bacillota; class Clostridia; order Lachnospirales; family Lachnospiraceae; genus Bilifractor. The sequence continues at coordinate 5,942 of JAUNAK010000072.1, read as the reverse complement.
AATCCGTGTAGGACATTCCGTACCCGAAGCCATATCTCGTTTTCACATCAAAGGTATCGAAATAGCGATATCCGACATAGATACCATCCTCGTAATATGCCTTTTCCACGTCCCCGTCATTATGAGAAAACTTCGCACTGCTTGGATAATCTTCATAGGAATACGCCCAGGAATCTGTCATCTTTCCGGAAGGAGTCACTGCACCGCTGATAATATCCGCAAACGCACGTCCGCCCTCCATGCCTGGCTGCATGATCTGCAGAAGTGCACGGATATTCTCATATCGATCCATAAAGGACAGATCCACCAGACCGCCGGTATTGATCACAACCACAACATCCTTGTAGATCCGGCAGATATCGGAAAGCTGTTTCTCTTCCGCCTCCGTCAGATAATAATCGCCCGGTTTGGCAAAACGGTCTGCACCTTCCCCTGCTACACGGCTGAGAATATAAAATCCCACCTCGGCATCTGTCGGGGTAACCTCTCCGCCGCACGGCATAACAAACGGAGTGCTTGTATAGGTATCAAAAAATCCGAAAACGCCTTCTTTCTCGGCCGTCTTTGCTTTTTCCAGAATAAGATCCTTCCACTGCAGTCTTGCCTCTGCATACTCTTTCTGAAATGCAAGAATCCATTCTTCGTTGGTGATCGTAAAGCCGGCTTCCTTCATACCTGTATAAATACTGATGCTTTCTCTCTCGTTCACATCACCGGAACCGGTTCCACCTTTAATGGTGTTGGAAGCACCCACACCATATAAAGCAACTTTGGTATCTGTTGAAAGCGGAAGCAATCCACCCTCGTTTTTCAGAAGTACCATGCCTTCCGCTGCAGCTCTTCTTGCCAGTTTTCTGTTCTGCGTTTCCCGTTCCGTGATCTGCTCACTCGTAGTTCCTGTAAACGTTCTGTTCCTTAAAGTTCTCATTCCTCTGTTTCCTCCTCATCCTCTGTCTTCGGCTCCAGACTCCGGAAGACAGAAACAAAAAATATACTGATCAGATACGCGGGTCCGCTGATTCCAAGCAGAAAGCCCACGGATAAAAATCGAAGGGATACCATATACAGCAAAAACGGAGCAAACATGACTGCCAGCATCAGGATCGACAGAATATGCTTGACCACTGCCAGAATGACCGCATTTTTCAGCGTTTCCCGAATCGTATTTTCGAATCTTGCCTGCAGCATCAGATAGTACAGCAGAATGATCCCGAGAATAACGATCAGAACCAGCAATACGATCCGGTAGATCAGCATCCATTTTCCTTCCATTCCGGACAGAATATAAATATCAAAGGCCATAAAGGCCGTCAGAAAGATTCCGGCAAGCCAGACGATCGTACTTTTCTTAAAATTCTGTCTGAATGCCGCAAAATACTCCTTTATGATTTTTCCATCTTCCTTCCTGACCATACGCATCGTCATGGTAAACAGTGCGCAGAGAGCAGCTCCTGCCGTAACGACCGGTAAACAGCAGATCAGTGTAAGAATATTCAATACGATCAGACTTCCCAGTCCGTTTAAAAAAGCCGCCAGTTTTCCATCCGGTGCAAAAATTCCCATTACCTTCGTTCCTTTTTATTCGTAGTTTCTATAGTTTTTCAGCCGGTTCTCTGATTCCGGCTGAACATTGCGAGCCCTTTGCCGGATTCCAGTCAGCTTTCGCTGACATCTTCCGAACCAAATCCTTGTGTATTCACCCGGAACACAGATCAGCTGCCTGCTTTCGCAAGAAAACCTGTCAGATACTGCTTCGCTTCTTCAAGATGTGTTGTATTATAGATAATTCCGACCACACCCTGATTTCCGTTCCCGGTATAGCAGCCCCATTCTTTTAACCGCGGCAGTGCTTCCGAACGAATACCGATACGCCTTCCGTCTTCGGTTATCAGAAACTGCCCCTCGAATCGACGGATCTCCTCTTCCGACAGACATATCGTCAGATCCAGAAAGGATCCGGAATCGTCGTATTTCAGAAAATCCGCTTCCTGCATGCCGCAGACATCCAGTTTTTCCGATGATATATCCGCCAGAAAACGGGACAGACTCGTCATGGCATAATTGCCGGATTCGGTCTCGCTGAACAGCAGGGTTCCATAGACCTGATTCTCCCATTTCTTCGGATCTACATAGTCTGCCTGCAGAAATTCTTCTGCCATTTGCTCATCTGTATATGCCGCATGGCTGTCGATCAGCATTACTTCCAGTGTGTTGTCCTTCTTTTGTAAAGCTGCTATGATAAAGCCTCCGACGATCAGCAAAAAAATCAGCCCGCCGATCAGGGGGATCCGATACAATGTCCAGAGATAGTAGAGTTCGTTTTTTATTTTTTCTTTCTTCACCCTTCTCTCCTTTCCCTGTATGACCATACGGCTATAAAGATGCTGAATTCCGTATCGTGGATCTCGGCGAATGCCGATTCAAATTTTATAAATGGACCGGATTTCTCCGGTCCATCTTATTCTACACCTTTTCCGTATATTACAGCAATTTCATTCAAGTTGAACGTATCACCTCAATACTTTTCTTAGCCTTTTACAGCACCTGCTGCTATACCGTTTACAAACTGCTTCTGCAGCGCAAGGAACAATACGATCAGCGGCAGCGCACAAAGTACGCATGCGGCAAACAGCACATTCCACTGTGCCGGGTTCTCTTTGTCTCCCAGGAACTGAAGCATACCTACCGGCAGAGAATACTGTACTTTTCTGGAAATGAATACCATTGGATAGAAGTAATCGTTCCAGATCCACAGACCCTGTGTGATAACACAGGATACGATCGCCGGCTGCAGCAGCGGGAATACAACAGTGGTAAATCTCTTCAGCAGAGAAGCACCGTCGATATATGCCGATTCCTCGATCTCGATCGGTACGCCCTTCATAAATCCGGAGAACAGAAATACCGAGAACGGAAGAGAACAGGTAATGAACATGATCATCGGCGTAAAGCGTGTATTCGGAATACCCAGTCTGCTCAGAGTCTGTGCAATCGGCACAATAACCATCTGCGAAGGAATGATCAGACCTGAAATAAAAAAGTAATACAGGAATTTCGCAGTCTTTGTCTTGATACGGCCGATTGGATATGCCGCCATGGTTGCAAAAATGATGATCATGATGACGGAACCGCCGGTGGTCATCACACTGTTCAGCAGCTGCATCGGATAATTCATACTGGTGAATGCCTGAATGTAACTCTGTGCACTGAACTCAATGAACAGGTTCAGCGGAGAGGTCTGATTTCCCGGTGTTCGAAGAGAACTGGAAAATACTATAACCAGCGGAGAAATAACAATGACGCAGAAAATGATAATTACCACATACAGAAGTACGGTCTTGGGAGAAAGCTTCATATAAGTAGCAACTTCACGGTCGTCTTTTCTTTTTCCGAATGCCATTATAATTCCACCTCCCTCTTATTCATAAACAGCAGCATCAGTACGGTAATCACAATGATAAAGGTAAATGCCAGTACCGAGAACGCAGATGCACGTCCCATCTTCATATCGTTGAAAGCCGTCTGGTATACCTGGAACATCAATGTCTTGGTTGCTTTTCCCGGTCCGCCGTTGGTCATAATGAAGGAATAGTCGAAAGCCTTCAGACCGGAGATAACGGCCAGGATCACGTTAATGGTGATCGTAGATGAGATCAGCGGAATCTTGATCTTGCTGATCAGATCCCATTCGGTACATCCGTCGATACGTCCTGCCTCCAGCAGACTTTCATCAACCGTCTGCAGACCTGCCAGATATATGATCATCGTCGTTCCGAATGCCTTCCATACCTCAACCAGAGCGATCGCATACAGTGCTGCATGATGATTGCCCAACGGGTTAAACAGGGATCCGTCTCCACCGAATGCGGTGATCAGGCTTGCGATCATACCGGATGACGGCATATATACATAGGACCAGATAAAACCAACTACGATAGCAGAAAACAGTGCCGGAAAATATGCACAGGTTCTGAACAGTCCTTTGAAGTGGATCTTTGTATTCAGAATCATGGCAACCGCAAGTCCGATCACATTGCTGAGTACAACGGTAACGACCGCATAGATCAGTGTATTCTTCATCGAGTTTGTCAGTGTACCGTTGCCGAGAACCTTGATATAGTTCTTCATTCCGACAAAATTGAAATTATAATTTACACCGTTAAAATCGGTTACGCTGTAGTAAAACAGCTGCAGCACCGGATAGATCCAGAAAATAAGGAACATGGCCAGTGCCGGAATCAGGAAAAAATACATCTTGTTATTGAAAACCAGTGATGTATTGGCTCCTTTTCTTTTCTTCTTAACCTGCTGCATTTTGTCTCCTTACATAAATCAGTTCCGTTTTACACGTCTGATTTCTCATCGTACATTGCACATTTTGCTTTCTATTTGATGCTAAATACTGATCGAGGGCCGTTTCAGACTCTTTCGAAATCTGAAACAGCCCTCTGAGTTACAGGAATCTCTGGTTCACTGTCAATTATTATTCATCCAACAGGTCTTCGAATTTCTCCTGCATGCCCTCTGTAATATCTTCAATCTCGGTACCCTGACCGCCAACCATCTCGGAGAAGAGGTTTTCCATCTCTGTCTCTGTTCCTGCCGGCCATGCCTGGTTGCACCAGTAGAAGCCTTTGCCTTCATTCAGAAGTTCTACAAACGGAGCAAACAGTTCATAGTTCGGAGAGGCATCTGCACCGTTTCCGTAGGTTGCAATGATCTTACCGGTTGCCAGATAAGCATCCCATACCGGGGACTGTCCATCCATCCAGTAATCAAGCATCTCTTTGCAGGCATCAATGTTCTTGGAACCGCTGTAGATGGAATATCCTGCAGACAGACATGTTGCTGTATATACGCCCTCTTTACCCGGAATCGGGAAATAACCAACCTCTGCATCACCTGCCAGCAGCGCTGAAGCATTGAAGGAACCGTCAAAAGTCATAGCAGCTTTTCCATCAACAAAGTCGGTGATTGCCTGAGATGCACCATATCCAAGAGACTGGGAAGCATCGATATATTTGTTGTCATACAGTGTCTTGTACATTTCCAGAACGGTATCCCATGTTCCTTCATCGGTGAACTTTGTCTCACCGCTTCTCAGCTGAACATCATAATCTGCATTCTTGGAATAGATCTCATTGGCAGCGATCTGATACAGACCGAACTGCAGAACATACTGATCTTTGTCGCCCATAACGATCGGCTGAATGCCTGCATCCTGCAGCTTCTTGCAGTCTTCCAGGAACTCATCCCAGGTCTGCGGCTCACTCTCGATACCTGCCTCTTTGAAAAGTTCTTTGTTGTAGTAGGTACCCAGAATGGAAACACCGGAAGTGGAAGTAACAACCTCTCCGTTATATGTTACGGAAGCAAGGCTTGCCATTCTGTCCTTGATGCTGTCCATATCATTCAGTGCAGTCAGATATCCGGCCTCTGCCAGTGCGTAGCAGGAGTTCTGACCTGCATACATCGGCTGTGTAAGAATGATATCCGGGCACTCACCGGAAGCAAGTTTTGTTTTCAGAGATGTGTAATAGTTATCATCCGGAAGCTTGGTAACCTCAACAGTCAGGTTCGGCCATTTCTCTTTCAGAAGTGCCGGAAGCTGCTCGGTCTCAAAATCATTCTCGGTTGCTGTACCGGAAACCATGACAGTAATGGTCATGTCACCGCCGTTCTCAATTGCCTGATGATCGTAGGTGCCTTCTGCCTCTTTTGCTTCTACATCAGCGGCTGCGGGTGTACTTGCTGCTGCAACCTGCTCTGCCCTGCCTCTGCGCTCTCTGCTGCCGGCTGGGAAGAACTTCCGCATCCTGCAAGTGTTCCCATTGTCATTACTGCTGCACAAGTCAGAGCCAATGCCTTTTTCAGTTTCATACTCGTATCCTCCTCGTATTATAAGTTTATAGACCTCTTTCATAGAGGCTATAGACTTATTT
>JAUNAK010000071.1 GCA_030527665.1 Eubacteriales bacterium | reverse complement strand
TGTTGCCCTCACTGTAATCAGAAGGTATGGGCAAAGAAGGTAATGAGCAAGGAAGGATGAACAGGATCTGAAAAACTATGTTCTAACGGGCCAATATATTCAGCTTTCGGGGCAGAGATGATCCGGTGATTTCCAGCACCAGCTTCATGCACACCCCTACATACGGTTTAACGATGCACACCCTATGCACCTGTGCAACGACAGCCCGAAAAGGTGCATAAACACTGAATGGCATAACGATGCACACCCCAGACCGTGTGCATAACTTAACGATGCACACCCCTGGCCGGAAAAATGCACACCCCTGGGTCATTTTGGCCGACTACGTTTTGACTACGATTCAAAGGTACATCCTGCATTTCTTTGCGTCATTTTGCATTTTTGTACATTTTCGGCCAATTTTTCGCGCCCGGAAAAGTCGGCGCTATATGCCGCAAAATGGCGCAAACCAGCGATAATTCGGAGGTAGTAATTTATGATTAAGATACTATTCGTCTGCCACGGCAGTCTTTGCCCGGCGGCGAATAGTGGCCTAAAATGGCGATAAACGGCAAATCGTAGTTTCTATACCAACATTGTACCAACATTCAGAGAGAAAACCCTTGCATAATAGATGAGGATTGAAAATATGGGTTATTGTCAAGGAACTGCAATGTTTCTGCAGGTCCTTGACTGGTCAAAGCCGAAGACAAGGTAATGGAACCGGTCATGCGGTGGGGGATTATGCAAGGCGAGGCAGCAGGATCTTCAACCGGAACCAATTATCCTCGACTGCGGCAGTCATGAATCCGCCGTATTTCTGCACGGTATGGCGTATACTTTTGATCCCGTATCCGTGATACTGCTTATCTGCCTTGGTGGTGACAAGTTCGGTACCTTCTGTGAGAAGTGTGCCCTGGAAATAATTTTCGATCAGGATACAGACCATTTCATTTCTGCGGCTGACATTCACACGAATCAGCCGTTTTTCCTTTTCCGGAATCTGCAGTTCATGTTCGATGGCATTATCGAGTGCGTTTCCGAAAACAGCCGCGAGATCCACAACAGAGACTTTATCCAGAAGGGAACCGTCAGCTACTACGTACATCCGGATATCATATTTGAGGCAAAGCTGACCTTTGCTGGTGAGAATGGTGTCGAGCACTGAGCTGCCGGTATGGTAATCGGATTCGTAGATGCGGATCTCTTTTTCTATTTCATCGATCTGCTCATGATAATTGATGCTGTTCATCCGAAGCAGCTGCAGCTGGTGCTTGAGATCATGGTACTTCTCATTGATCAGCTCTATGTTATCCTGCGACTGGCGAAACTGCATATACTGCGTGTGCAGTACATTGCGAATCGCGTTGACTTCTTCGCGCCGGTCTGCCTCTGCTTTCTGGACATACAGAAGCTGCAGCATGATCACACCGGCGAGATCATGAATGGTCCGGGTGTTGAATATCTCTGCGAAGCCTGTACTGCTGAAGGGACTGGTGATCTCCACATAGCTTAAATTACTGAAGGTGAAGAAGAACAGCGCCGTACTCCAGGCCTGCAGGATTTCCTTCAGGCTGACCCGTTCATTCCCGGAATCTTGCGCAGCCTGCTGATAATGGCTTTCGATACTGATGAATAACAGGAACAAGGCAGTATATATAACGAGGCAGAATAAAGCTGAATAGATGAGAGAAGAGGCCCATTTTTCCGGCACGTAAAAGCGGTCCAGCTGCCATTCCAGCGATGCTGTCAACTCAGCCCACATAAATGCGCGGGCCAGGGTATAGCATGCTGTGTATGCGCTTATGCGCAGCATGGAATAAAGACAGATGAACATGACCGCAAGGGCGGTCAGCATGCCCACCAGCCACCATGCATTGGAAAACATGCCGGTGATGATCTGGATGACACTCAGCAGTGCGAGGATGCCCGCCATAACAGGAACATTGGTGCTTGCATGGGAATGACGCAGAAGACGGCGGTGTGAGAGTACCACAGCCAGGCAGGAGAGCCATTCGGCGAAAGCGGTATATAGTTTCGGAATGTCCGCTGAAAGGATCATTGTTTATCACCACCTTATCCGTTAATATACCGGATCAGCTCAGCCATAAAGGAGGCTTTCTGACCGCGGCTGATCGGCAGGCGGTGTCCGTCGATAGTGACTTCCCTGTCATTAAAGCCGTCGACTGCCGCTAAATTGATCAGGCAGCCGCTGTTGCTTTTGGCAAAGCCCCGGTTTTTCAGCTCATTTTCTACCTCTTTCATCGAGTAGACCGTTGTTTCCAGACTTTTTCCGCCTTTTTCGTGAAAGGTAAGCCTGTGACCGCTGCTTTCCACCCAAAGAATTACGGAAGCGGGAATCTTGACCGTTCCGCTTCGGGAAGGGATCAGCAGGTATTTTTCCCTGCGGGCAGAGATTCTGCGCAGCGCCCGGTGAAGGCTTTCGGAAAACGGAAGATATTCAACAGGCTTCAGGATATAGTCCAGTGCACGTACGCGGTAGCCTTGGATCGCATACTGTGCCATATTGGTAACAAATATGATCTCAACGGATTCATCTGTCTGCCGGATCTGCCCGGCAGCTTCCATCCCATCCATCAGACCCATCTCGATATCCATCAATATGATCTCTGTGTCAGACGGATATTTTTCCACGATCTCATATCCGTCGCGATATCTTTGTATCCGGAAGCGGACTTCGTTCTCCTCTTCATATCTGTGCAGATATTTTGTCAGAATATCCACGCACCTGTCATCGTCCTCTACGATAGCAAGACTAATCATGGCTGGTAGTTCCTTTTCATATATCCCAAATCCTTTTGCCGCACATGTATGCGCGGCAGGCAGCCGTTTGTTACATGCACTCGGGCCAGGTTCCGCCAGGGCGGAATTGATCAGGGCCGCCGCATTGCATAAGATCATGCATTATGCGGCAGCCCTATTATATCATAAGCAAATGCTGATTATAAAAGGTTTTACTTCTTTGATACCGGCTTTCTGTTGCGGAGGATCATGGAGAGAACCAGTGCCGCAATGATCAGGCCCAGCATACAGCAGATAAAGGTCATATAGCCTCTCCAGTTTACGACCTGTGCCTGGTAAGTCTTGCTGTTTGCTTCCGGATACAGAATATTCTTTGCGGCGCGCTGCAGATAATAGATATCCGCATCAGAAGGATCAGAAACCATAGCGATAGGAGAAACGGAGAGCCAGCTGTCTGTCCCGGCCCGCATGCATTTATCAACGTTCACGGCTTCGCCTGCTTCATCCATGTCTGTCAGGGATTTTCCCTTGAAATTCCACTCGCCGCGCAGGACATTCTCCAGCAGCCCGGCATGACCTCCGGCATAAGTGTCACCAATGTAGTTCATACTGGTCATGATTGCGTTTGCGCCGCCATCTTTCACCGCATACTCAAAGGGTTTCAGATAGATCTCCCGGATCGCCTGTTCATTACTGTAGGTATGCAGATTGCCGGAACGCTGTGATTCCTGGTCGTTTAACGCAAAGTGCTTAATGTAAACGATCATACCATGGTCTCTGGCACCGGATACTGTGGCAGCCGCAATGACAGCGCCCAGCCATCCATCTTCGGAGTAATACTCAAAATTACGTCCTGAGTAAGCGGTTCTGTGCGTATCCATGGCAGGTGCATACCAGCCGCTGACTCCCTTGTTGTGGGCCTGGTCGGAAACCAGTTCGCCGAATGTCCTGGCCAGATCCGCGTTAAAGCTTCCGGAAAGAATCGGCAGGCACGGATAAGCGACGGAGTTCATTGCAGGGTTAAAGAAGCTGGATATACCCAGAGGACCGTCTGAATCGGTGGTACCGCCTTTTCCGATTGATTCTACGTTCGGGGTCTTGTAGAGGGCATCCGTCACAAGCGCCTGCATTTCGGGGATGGTTAACTGGGAGATCAGTTCATCCCACATCGGATCATCGAAGTCCAGTCCGGCGACGTCTTCGAGTGTCAGATGGCCTTTCGATGCATAATCTTTTCCTTTTTCGTATGTTTTGGCGACCGCTTCGTCAAGGGCAGGATCATACTGGTTGGTGTTATCCTCCCAGTCTGTGGACTCGACGGCGTCGGAGACGGACTTCATAGCGGATTCATAGTTTGCAAATGCATCTTTTCTGGACAGGTATTCACCGCGGGCTGCGTCCTCAAAGGCATTCTCGGCTGCTGCGCTGTCACTGTTTCTCTTCTGATCTCCGGTGTAGAAATAGTCATCCGTAAGAGTAATATCTGTCGTTTCATATGCCGTATGGGCATTTTTACCGAGCAGGAAGGTATAGCTGCCCTGATCTAGCATATAGGCGCCTCTGGTGCCGTCTGTGTTTTCATAGCTGCTGTTGTAGGACGCAATATCCTCCGCGCGTACTTCTATCGTCACGGTTTCTGATGCGCCCGGAGCGATCTCTCCGGTCTTCGCGATCCCGCACAGGGAGATGGCAGCCTTTTCTACCTGGTTAGCCTGATCATAATCTGTGTAAGGTGCCGTGACGTAGAGCTGCACCGCATCTTTGCCGGCGATATCGCCTGTGTTGGTTACGGTGACATCAAAGGATAAGGAACCCTGCGGGTCGAGCTGATCCGGAACATTTTCAAACTTCTGCTCAAAGGTGGTATAAGACAGACCATAGCCGAAGGGATATGCGACGATACTCTCATAGTCCGCATAATCAAAGGTTTCGCCGGATTTGGTATTGGTAATGACAGCTTTTTCGGCTGCGGCAGTCTCATACCATTTATATCCGACATAGATGCCTTCTACATAGTCAACATAGTAGCTGTCGGCATTGGAAGCAGCCTGCTCGCCGAAGTTTTCCCGGGCGGGGTTGCTGTCATGATCATAAACCCATGTATCCGGAAGATGTCCGGACGGATTGACTGTGCCGTTCATAATTCGGCCAAGAGAAGTAAAACCGTAAGGCCCGGGCAGGCCGGTCCAGATGATGGCGTCGATGTCGATGTCCTGCAGAGCGTCCAATTGAATGGCGTTGGCCATATTCAGAATAACGATCAGTCTGTCAAATGTATCAGATGCGGTCCGGAGCAGATCGATTTCGTTCTGTGTCAGCTGCAGATAATCTGCGTCGGTGTATGCGGTCAGATCGTAGCCCTCACCGCCTGAACGTCCGATGACAACAACGGCAGTGTCAGCATATTCTTTCAAGCTGTCGAAGGAGATTTCCCCGGTATAACTATCAATGGAGGGATCTCCGAACATCAGATCCCCGTCATTGTAGCCGAAGGGATTGGTGTCTTCCGGCTTCTTGGGCCACATATCCACGGCACCGGGTGCAGGATTCACATCAAAACCTGCTTCTGTCAGGGAAGAGACAACCGTGACAGAATCGTCCGCACTCACGCTGCCGGAGCCTGAACCGCTCAGGAACGGATTGTAGGCTGCATAGCCCAGCACGTTTACAGCCGTGCCTGCCTCAAGGGGGAGTGTATTGTTTTCGTTTTTCAACAGAACCATACCTTCATCAGCTATGTCTGTAACCAGGCTGATCCAGTCGTCCATTGTTGTTTCCGTAGAAGGATCAGCCTGTGCAGCTTTCGTGAATGCAGAGCTGATCGAAGAAGAATATCTGGGAGTGATTACGTTCGCAGCGATGATCACGCCGGCCAGGATTACACTCAGAATTGAATAGAAGATGTTGCGGCCTTTGGAGGTCTTTCCCGCGATCTTCTTAGCCCGGAAAACGACCAGACACAAGGCACAGACGGCCAGCACACAGAAAACAACCGCGGCTGCCTTTGCATATTTTTCCAGCATATCAGCGGTAAATGTCATTTTGTAACTCCTTTCTTGTAAAAACTGTTTTCATTGATGAGTAAACTACTTTATTTTTTCTTTTTATTTTCCTTTGTACAGGGTAAACGCATCGAAATTGACTGCGCCTGTTCCCGTGTACCTGAAAAACAACGGTTTTTCTCCTGCTTTGGCAAATAGCGAAGCATCGCTTGTAACGTGGTTTCCATTGACCTTCACCGGGATCTTTGCGCAGATGTGGTCAAAGTTCTTATCATCGGATACATCAAAGAAGCCTTCGCCGTTACCGTGGATCTCGATCACGATCCGGTCCGCATCGCCCATCCGGAAGTATTTAAATCCTGCCACGGCGCCGTCCTGCATATTGGCGATATACTGATCCCCGTCTTTTTCCCGGTCCTTTCCGGTCTGCGTGAAGTACGGATGCGTTTTAAGCACTTTTTTACGATCTCCCGCGTCATACCGATAGGTTCCTTCCTTTGACCACAGGTTGCAGGCGATGCGTGCCTCGTATCTGCCAAGGCCTTCAAGCGGCCCGCCGTTCAGCCCGCAGCTGGTCAGCTCCGCCTGATAAAAGCCGCCGTCCGGCCGCCTTTTCAGGGGTTCCGCGCAGGCCTGCCTGGCATAGGAATTCCGGTTCGTCTGCCGATGATAGAAAATATACCAGGTATCACCCAACTGACACATGCCGCCGTGCGTATTCCCAAGATAATTGGAGGCATGCAGTTCATCTGTATTGCCATCGAGGAACATGTCTCCGATATCGATCAGGGTTCCGCCGAATGTAAAAGGTCCCTTAGGAGAGTCACCCATGGCGTAGCACAGTTCATGGTTGTGCTGGGAGGAATAAACGAAGCAGTATTTTCCGTCAACTTTGCGTATGGAGCTGGCTTCGAAAAAGGCGTGGTTTTCAAATGCTCCGGGTTTTCCTCTGACAGGGAAAAGAAGGTCTGGTCCTGTCTTGATCGTGATCATATCCTGCTCCAGTTCCACTACGACGCCGCCGTCATTGCGCAGATTATGCCATCTGGAAGCCGGGAATGGAACCTTTGTTGCAAAGCCGGAATACAAGTACACCCTTCCGTCATCATCCGTTAACACCCCGGGATCGAAGGGAAACGGTTCTCCGCTTTTCTTGCCCCAGACATGTCCGTCAGGGAAATGTACTTTTCCATAGAAGGAGTAGGCGCCTGCGGGCGTGTCACAGACCGCGACCCCAATTTCCCCCAGAAAATCAAAGGCGTAGTACAGATAATACCTCCCATCCGGCCCCTGTGTTACATCAGGCGCGTACAGAGATCGGATACCCAGCGGATTACCGGGATCCTGCTTCTTTTTATATATAACGCCTTCGAATCTCCAGTCTGTCGGGTCGCTGACAGGTGCTGACCAGCAGACATAATCATTGACACAGAAAATAGGCGCGCCAAAACGATCGTGTGAGCCGTAGATATAAACCCGGTCGCCGAAGATGTGCGGTTCTGCGTCCGGCACGTATTCCCAGCTTGGCAGATAGGGATTATATGCCTGTTTCATACTGTCCTCCTTTCCGAAATGATTTTTTGATCTTCCTCAATATATTTTTCTACATCCATTTTCCATAGAAGAAGGATAGACAGCACAAAACCGAGCATATCCATGCACAGGTAGGCAATCATCATCCCGGTCTGGGCTGATGCCGGCTGGGCAATCAGAGAAGCGTCATATCCCATGGAGCCAAGGAAGATATTGACGATTCCCATGGAAAGCACGGCCAGGCCGACCATGGTCGCGCCGTAGATCGACATGGTAAAACCGTCGCTGCGAAAGCCGTTTTTTGCCTCCAGATGATCCAGAACATCGGAAAGGACAGCAAGCATTACGTACTGCGCGGGGATGATTCCGATTGCTTTAAGGACGACACCGGCGCAGACAATTCCAAAATGGTGGATATTTATAAAAGAAACCAGGCCCCCGGCTGTTGAGAGGATCAGTCCCATAACGATGGCGCGCTTTTTCCCAAGCTTGCGAGCGAGAGGCCAGGCGATCACCATACCCACTGCGGAGGGCAGCCCGCCGATCAGCCCCAGTGTGGACATCAAAGCTCCTGATGCCGCTTCCGGGCTTTCGGAAGCGAGAACGGAGTCAAACATCCAGCGGACGTAGAAGCTCATCGAGGTGTTCTTGACCAGCTGGCCCATCTGGAAGAACAAAATAAACAACACTGCCATCCACCAGTATTTCTCTTTCATACAGGCATGCATATGCATTTTGCCAGATATGGTGTTTTCCGTCACAGACTGGCTTTGCGTTTCCTCAGTGATCCGTTCCCGGGTAAAATAATACTCAAGAAGGATGCCCAGTCCTGTCAGAATAGCAAGAAGGATGCCCAGCGTCCGCCAGTTTTGGTAGCTTGCGACCCGGTCGATCGTGCCGTCAGAACCGGTCACGAACATGAAAGGCTGCAGAAGCACCGGGACAAGAATGCTGGCACCCACACCGGCCGCCGCCACCATCGAGGCATTCGACAAAGTCGCGAGCAGTCCTCTTTTGTCGCCGTCTCTGGTTGAAAGCGCTACCATGGAGCTGTGAGCAGTGTAGTACATCGGATAGCCTATCGAGTAAAACAGGTTGAATGAAATGGCGATCCATATCATCTTTATCATATTATTGGTGGAATTGATGTTATCGCCGCCCGGAGTCAGGAACATCAGGACGATAGCGGCGATCATGACCGGCACTGCCAGCAGCAGATAAGGTCTGGCTTTTCCGGCTGACGTCCTGGTATTGTCGATCAGGCGTCCGGCCATCAGGTTACCGGCGATCACAAAGAAGGTTGAGATCACCGGCAGCAGCATGGAAAAGACGCCGAACTGTTTGGCGGTCAATCCCAGCACGTCTGCGTAATAGCGGGTCAGATACGCACTGAAAATCGAATTTGCCATCATAGCGATCAGCGGTCCGGCAAAATACCCGAGAGCCATCTCCTTGATTTTGACATCTTCTGTTTTAATCTTTGTTTTGAAAACCGGTTTTTCAGCTGTCCTGGCTATATTGGCGACACTCAATACATTCAACCCCCTTTACATATAAATTCACAACAGATCAACTGATCATACTCTACTATAAATAAAGGAATATTTGTGCCCTGTTGCATGAACTGTGCCTTTTGTTTCATGATTGGGAGGCCACCTGTGTATTGAATGCCCAAAACGATGAAATAACGCTCCGACAATCCTGACGATGAGAATGCGGAGCGTCTCAATAGATTTTCATAGAAGGAGACGCCTGAATACATAAGCGCGTCATGGCTGCTGAAATCCCTCATCGAGAGCATGCTGGATATTCATAAAACGTTAGCGGATGGGAAATATAAACAGGCCATAGGTATTTTGTATGGGATCGCTTTTACGATCAAGATGAGTAGGAAGGGTGATCATCAGATCGATGGATACTTTGATTATGTGGTGCCACTGCTGGAAACCGAAGTTCAGAGACTGTGCAAAGCATTCTCACATAGAAGAAAAAGGCTATGTGCTGTACTGCACCAGTCAGTGCCCTTTCAATGCAAAATATGTTCCGGTTTTGGAGCATACCGCTAAAGAGAATTGAGTAATTTGAGAGAGAGGGCCTTAATCATGCAGCAGCCTTATGAGAAATCATAAGGCTGCTCATTTGCTGTAGGGGGGAAGTATCAACCATGAGAGAATGCAACCGCACAAAAGCAACGAATATGGCATGTCATTATCTCCGAATTGTTTTCAGCTTCTTCGCCCGGGTTCGGTCTGTTTTTGTATCCATTAACCACCTCAGGTTATCAAGGAAGGTAGAACGGCCCTCATCGGTCAACTGAAAATAGCCGGCGATAACCTGGTCCAGTTCCGGCATCTTGTCATAGTCAAAGAGCATTAACAACGGCGTGGTCCTGTTTTTTATATATGTCTGCTTATTAAGATTCGTGGTCAGACCGTTTAATTCGGAAAGTGGCTGCGGAAGCACTTCTCCGTCATCGTAGGGATTCTCCTTACAGATCTGCGTAATATCAATCCCCAGGATATTCGCAATGCGCAAAGCATGATCAAAGCGGACAGAGGTGTCCCGCTGAATGATTGAATACAATGTGGTCGGTGCAATGCCGGTGAGTTTAGCCAGTTTCTGTACCGACATATGATTATCATCTAAAGCTTTTTTCAGATTTTTTCCATATCCCATGCTTATATCCCCCTCAATGATTACATTTTTCGAAGCGAAATGAGGTAATTATACGCTCTGTCAATCTACGCAAAGTATAACATTATTTGATTTAAAAATCTACTAAAACATGAAATTTTGTATTGACTTGTGACGAAAGGTTGACTATACTGAGTATACTACGAAATGCGTAGATAAATACGCAAAGGAGGAATAAGATGAAAGGAAATAATCATTTTGAACAGAGGATCCCGGAGATGGTTTCTGTCCGGGAAGCAGCCAGAAGGACAGGCATGTCCTATGCATTTATCAGGAAACTGTGTCAGGAGGAACAAATCGTCTATGTGCAGGCAGGCTCAAGATGCCTGGTCAATTTCAGCTTTCTGGTGGACTATCTGCAGCATGGAAAGGGGTGGGGCATACATGATTGTCAGTCAGATCCGGAAGCTTAAACGAGCAGAAGAAACACTGAAGATGGCAAAAGCAGATTTAGCATCACTATCATTCGGATGCCAGAGTCATACCTTCAACCCCGGTGGCGGCAGAGGAAGTTACTCAGATCCTACAGCGAAAACTGTCATGAAAAAGGAGATGCTTGAAGCCAGAGTACGATCAGCTGAAACCTGCTGCAAGCAGGAGCAGGAGGTTTTATCAAATATGCTGCTGGCGATTGGTGATGAGACGACCGCAAAGCTGCTGTTGGACCGCTATTATTATGAACTGAAGTGGGAGGAAGTTGCTGAAAGAAACGGACTTAAGGTATCGGCCGCGAAAATGCGGGTGAAACGCTATCACGATACGGAAGGGAGAGTAGCATAAATATGACGTCAGCAGAAAGACTGCAGGGGCAGTCTTATTTTTATGAAAAGAACATTTTTGAGCAGGTGAAAGATCAGGTTACAGCCAGGAGTGCAGCTGAGTTTTATGGAATAAAAGTCGGAAGGAACGGGATGGCCTGCTGCCCGTTTCATGATGATCATACACCGAGCCTCAAGCTGGACAGGAACTTTATTTGTTTTGGATGCCAGGAGAAAGGCGATGTGATTCGTTTCGTAGAAAGACTGTTTGGTATTTGTCCGATTGATGCGGCAAGGAAATTGATAACTGACATGAGTCTTTCCATTGCAACTGTTTCAGCACGAAGGAAGACGCGGACACATGCACCGCCAGTCCAGAGAGAACGAGTGAGTACCAGTGAGCAACTTAACACATTGGAAACGTATTATTATATGGTTCTGTCAAAGTACAGAGCGCGCCTGAAGGAGCAGAAAAACAGATACGCCCCAAAGAACCCGGATGAAGAATGGGATCCACGATTTGTGGAAGCTCTTACCTTTCTGGATCATGTGGAGTATCTGCTGGATCTGCTCCTTTTCGGTGATATGAATGAGAAACTGGAAATGATGACAGACATGAAAGAAAGGGTAAAACAAATTGCAGAAGAAACAGGAGTTTACAGCACAGCAGAAGGAACAGATCAGTAGGCTTGTGCAGGAACTGATGGGTACTTCAGAGAGGGAAAATTTATCACTGGACCTGCCCCCGGTATGGATGGACGGCGACAGGCTCGATGAGGGAAGGTTTGCGGAGGAATACTTGCGGGTGCATCCGATGCGATGCTTCAACCGGGTTCTCTTTGATGAGGGTGGGCGTGTGAATGAGGACCAACTTTCTAAAGACATTCTGTGCATGGTGAAGGATTATAAAAAATCGAATTTGCCACGACTTGTCGGCAATCTGTTGACGACCATAAAGATCAGCTGTACAGAAGATAATCTTACATATCAGACAGATCGAATTCACCTGAAAAACGGCACATTTTTTCTGGGTGGCGAATTCAGAGAAGATAAGGAAATCTGCATCAACCGGCTGCCGGTTCGGTATAACGTCAATGCACCGCCGCCGGAAAGATGGTATTCATTTTTGCATGACTTGCTTGAAGACGAGGATATTCTGACACTTCAGGAATATATGGGTTATCTCCTGATCCCCACGAATAAGGCACAAAAGATGCTGCTTCTTCTTGGCAAAGGTGGAGAAGGGAAATCGGTTATCGGGCTCGTGCTGCAGCGGCTTCTTGGAAATAACATGAATGTCAGCAGTATTCAGTCACTGACAAATAGCCGGTTTCAGCGTGCGGCCCAGGAATTCAAACTTCTTATGCTTGATGATGACATGCAGATGGAAGCGCTGCAGGATACCGGTTATTTGAAGTCGCTCATTACGCTTGAAGGTAAGACGGACCTTGAACGGAAAGGACAGCAGAGTGTGCAGGGTGAACTGAAAGTCCGGTTTCTTGGATTATCAAATGGAAACCTGGAAGCGTTGTTTGACCGTTCCTACGGATTCTTCCGCCGGCAGTTGATACTGCGGACGAAAGAACGGGATGAAAAGCGTGTGGATGATCCTTTTCTCATCGATAAGCTCAAGAAAGAACTGGAAGGCATTTTCCTATGGTGCCTGGATGGATTGAAGCGCCTGATCACAAATCAGTATCGATTCACCCAGAGCAATCAAGCGAAAGAAAATCTGAAGCAGGCGATCCGCAGTGCCAACAATATTGTTGAGTTTCTGGAGGATCAGCATTTCGTGAGATTTGAAACCGGAACGACTGCAACGACCAGACAGATGTATGCGGCGTATCAGAAATGGTGCGATGCAAATCTGGAACGGGTTCTCTCACAAAAGACGTTCGCCAATTATCTTTCGCAGCATCAGGAAAAACTGGGGATACGATACCGGAAAAATATACCTGTAGGGATGAACCAGACTGCAAGAGGTTATGAAGGAATACATGTGATGGTGAGAGATGACTTGTGATCACTTTGGTAACGGCGGTTCAGGCGGCTGGAGGCAGGTGTTTTTTCTTCAATTGTTGATATGCATCCTCTGTTTTGCGTGAGACGGAAAAGAAATGCCTTAAGTGCATGGAAGCGTATAAAGCCTGATCTTCGACTGCATGATATGTGCCCGGGAAGTGCCTGAAACTTTGAATCAGCTGGCTGGGCTCCCGGCAGATCGGAGATGCATACAGTGTAAGGCACTTACGCAACGGGTGCGTTGCGGCAAGAACGCGGAGGCGTTCTTGCACCCCTCGGAGAGCCCCCGGCATAATGGCATTTATGCCATTATGCCTAGGGGGTTATACACCGCCGTATAAAATAATGAAAGAACAAAGATGAAAAAACTGGCTGGAAGATTTCAAAGATGGGATCGAAGGGAGGTGAAGCTATGCAGATATCATATACCTTTCATATCAGCAGTAAGCAAAATGCGATCACAACAATCAGGCAGCTTTCAAAAGCATCAAAACATAATCTGCGAAGATACTCTTCCCCGGGGAACGAAACCGCTCATTATGATTCTGAAAAAATCGTGCAGTTGGCCGGGACAAAGAACCTATATCAGGATGTAGAAAATGTCTATCATGAGCAGTTTGATGAAACATTGAACCATTACAACAATAAGCAGAAACGTCCTGACCGGCGTATTCCGGATTATATGCGGTATATCTCGGATAACGCAAAAACAGATCTTGCAGTGGAAGCGATCATTCAGCTCGGAGATATGGAATTCTGGGAAAGTAAATCCTGGGAACAGAAACAGCAGATGGTCTACATTTTCAAAGATCAGCTGCGGGCTCTAAACCAGTACATTCCGGGTTTTATCATCGCGAATGCAGTAGTACATTTTGATGAAGCGTCTCCCCATATGCATGTGATCGGAGTACCGGTGGCGAGTGGATATAAACGTGGAATGGAAAAACAGACCGCAAAGACAAAAGTATTTACGAAAGACACATTGGAGAATCTGCAGGACCTTCTGCGCGAACGTGCACAGATTGGAATGGAGAAAAACCCGGAACTTTTTGCGGACATATCATTAAAGCCAAAAGAGCAGGGACGGAATGTTGATTTCTCAAAAGCGTTTTATGTACAGACAAAAAAGGATGAACTGAAGGAAACTCAGGAGCAGATATCCAGAAGAAAGGAAGACCTGTCAGATGTTAAGGAACAGATTACGGAAGCCAGAGAAACGCTTACGGATGTACGAACAGATCTTGCCAGGTCCCGCAGTGAAGCGGAAAGAATTATCGAAAAGGCGAATGAGCATCGAAAGAATATACATCTGGAGGAAGCACAGCTTTTGAGAGAAATTCCGTTTCATACAGGAGATGTCTTCCCTGTGAAGGGTCGGCAGATGCGTGTTGAGACAGTCTATACAGCTTTGAATGAGGTCAGCATGAGACCGGTGACAGGAAAAGCATATGAACCTTCGGAAACCTTCACAAAGTCAGAGGTACTGCGTGCTTACCTTGAATATCTCTTTTCAGGTATGAAAGCAGAAGATCTTCGCAGGATACAAAAGGAAACAAGAGCAGAAGAGGAAAACGTCAGAAAAGAAAAAGAACAGCTTAAGAAGCTGAACGAGGAAGTGGATGTGCTGACCAGGCATCCGCTTCCTTTTTCGTCCGGTGATGAATTCGAGTATAAGGGGAAAAGGATCCGCATAGTCGGAGTAGATTATTTCGATGAAAAGAAAGTTGAATACCGTGATGAAACCGGTCATCGCCAGTCAGCACCGCGGATCGAACTGGTAAGTGCATACCTGGATTATCAGAAGAGACTGCAGCTTAGCAGAGAACGCAATGAACTGGAACAGGAAGTGGAAGAAATTTCTGATAAGCGCCGAAGGCTGGAGAAAGACTTTGAAGAGTGTGATACAGCTCGAGCTGTTTTCAGGAGATTTCCTGTCATACGGGATTTTGTGATGGAAGTCGGAAAGCGGCTGAGGTATTTCAAGGAGTTTGGTGCGAAGGAACTGCTCACTCTCTTCAGAGAGAAAGTGCTTGGCACAGAAGAGACGATTGAGCGCAGCCGCAATGAAAGGCTGAGAAGATGAACTTTATGGAAAAAGCGGGACAGATGCCCTTTAGGAAAGGAGGTGATCATATGCCTGTAAAGAGAGGGGAGAAAAAAACCAGGGTTCCGCTCTGGGAAAAATTCATGCTTACGGTAAGCGAAGCGGCAGAGTATTTTAACATCGGAGAAAACAAACTCCGTGACCTGATCAGCTGTCACAAAGATGCGGAATGGATATTTCACATTGGTGAGCGGACCATGATCAAGCGGGAACAGTTCGAACATTTCCTTGCTGTAACGGAAAGCATATAAGTCACCCGCCAGAACAATTACAAAGAATTATGGATAATGTGCATTCGGAGGCATACGTTAACATATGCCATGAGAACAAAACCCGATGTGCGGCGAAGCAGATGTAAGGCGCTTCTCACGCATCGGGTTCTTTTGTTATAGCGGCAGATATTGTGCCATGGTATAATCTTTCTGATGTGCCAGGGCGTTTGTCTCTCTGAATGCGGAAGGAGGACAAATGAGCGAAAAAAGAAAAGACAAACGAGGACGCATCTTAAAAACTGGAGAAACACAGGATAAGAAAACAGGTCGTTATAAATATACCTATTACGAGGATGGAAAACAGAAGAATCTGTATTCCTGGCGGTTGAACAGCACAGATCCGTATCCGGAAGGGAAAAGAGAAGATCTGTCTCTGCGTGAGAAAATTCAGTTGTACCAGAAAGACAGGGAACGCGGGGTAAAATACTCTGGCGGAGATATTACGGTCTCGGAGCTGGTTTTCCGTTATA
>JAUNAK010000070.1 GCA_030527665.1 Eubacteriales bacterium | reverse complement strand
ACAGGCTTTTTGCAGTAGGCAGAAGTGTGTTGGTACACAGGCTTTTCTGCAGTAAACGCGATGGAGAAAGAGGATACAAACATGGATATGATGGAATTGATCAGAAGCAGACACAGTGTCAGACAGTATACAGACAAGGCAATCGAGCCGGAGAAAAGGGAGATTCTGAATACACTGATCGAGGAGTGCAATAAGGAAAGTAATCTGCATATACAGATCTGTTATGACGAGCCGGAATGTTTTGCCGGTGGTCTTGCACATTACGGAAAGTTCGAAGGTGTGGCAAACTACATTGCCCTGATCGGAATGAAGAGCGCTCATCTGGAGGAAGACTGCGGCTATTACGGAGAAAAGATCGTTCTGAAGGCACAGGAACTGGGTTTGAATACCTGCTGGGTTGCACTTACCCATGGAAAAAGCAAGGCGGTGATCGGTAAAGGGGAGAAGCAGACCTGCCTGATCTCGATCGGCTACGGAAAGACACAGGGCGTCAATTCCAAATCCAAAGCGGCTGCACAGGTTTCGGATCTGCGCGCAGACTCTCCGGAATGGTTCAGAAAAGGCGTTGAGGCAGCTCTTCTTGCTCCGACAGCGATCAACCAGCAGAAGTTTTTCTTTACACAGGACGGCGAAAGGGCAGTTGCAAAAGTAAAAGGCTTCGGAACGCTGACGAAGATGGATCTGGGCATTGCCAGATACCATTTTGAAGCTGCAAGCGGACATAAAGTGATCTCATAGGTCGGGAAAAAATGAAACAACAGATACGTAAGATTGCGGGGAAAAGGTAAGAATAACCGGCATGTTATAAAGTCAGGGTAAATACATACAGATGGAGGTTGCAGGTATTGTCAATGCAGCTGCCTGCTGGACAAAGGATAATCTGTCTGAGAACGATTATCTGCAGCAGGTATATGAACTCGGAAAATCTCTGTAATAATAAGCTTGCTGTCATCGGCCAGTACTTCCGTTGTGGAGGTGTAATAATGTAATTAGCGTGATATGCAGTGTATCGATCTAATTACATTGCACATCTTTTCTTTCTGTGATACACTTTGTTCAAATTAGTTTTATTCAAATGATTTTTAATAAAATCAATCTGAATAAAGAGTTGTTCGCATAAAGGAGGAGTTAAATCATGTTTTTTGCTCGTGATCGAGAACTGAGTAGTCTGCACGATCTTTATAGCAAATCTGGATTTGGCATGACAGTCATTTATGGTCGTAGACGAATTGGAAAGTCTACCCTCATTGCAGAATTCATTAAAAATAAAAAAGCGATATTCTATACAGCAACACGCGTTGGTGCAGAACGCAATTTAAATTTGTTTGCACAACAAGTTGTTTCCATCCTGGATCCTGCCTTTGAGGATGTGTCTTTCCCTTCTATAGAAGCTGTTTTCGACTTTATTACTCAGAAGATAGGAAATGACAAGTTGGTGCTGGTAATCGATG
This sequence comes from Eubacteriales bacterium, assembly GCA_030527665.1. Lineage (GTDB taxonomy): Bacteria > Bacillota > Clostridia > Lachnospirales > Lachnospiraceae > Bilifractor. The sequence continues at coordinate 14,357 of JAUNAK010000070.1, read as the reverse complement.
AACTTCCATATTGGGCAGAAAAAGAAGAATCCCTTCTTTCGATTTTGCAAAAATACATTGATACTGCCTGGCATGATAAACCACTGATGATCATTCTCTGCGGTTCCGCACTAAGTTTTATGGAAAATAAAATTCTCAGTGAAAAAAGTCCGCTTTTTGGTCGTCGAGATACACAAATAAAACTGGAAGCATTTTCTTATAAGGATGCTGCTCTATTTGTTCCCAACTACACATACGAAGAAAAAGCAATCTGTTATGGAATTACAGGCGGAGTTGCTAAATATCTGTCCCTGCTCGATTCAACTCAGACGCTGGATCAGAATATTAAGCGATTATTCTTCCATACGGATGGTTATCTATACGATGAAACACGAAATTTATTAACTCAGGAATTCTCCGATGTAACCCTTGTCAATAACATAATTGAAGTCATAGCATCCGGATCAACTGCCTTAAATGAAATTTCTCAAAAGGTCAGGGAATCACAATCCACGATTCTATACTCGATGGATAAATTAATCAGTATTGGGCTGATTGAGAAAAAAAACTGCATTACTGAAGAAACAAACAAAAAGAAAAAACAGTATGTTCTTAAAGATCATATGTTCAAATTCTGGTACAAATACATCCCTAAAGCGACCAGTGTAATCGAAATGGGACAGGGAGATTTATACTATGATCGCATTGTAAAAAAAGATTTACATTCATTTATGGGGTCGGTTTTTGAGGAGATGTGCCGTTACTATACCCTGGAACAAGGAATAACCGGAATTTATGGAAGTTTTATCACAAAAGTTGGAACATGGTGGGGAATAGAAACTATTACTAATGCGCAAAAGGAAAAAGTTCGCCAGTCAGCAGATATCGATCTTGTTGCAATATCTGATATTGAAAAAACTGCTATAATCGGCGAATGCAAATTTAAAAACGAACCCATCGATAAAGCAATTTTTGATACATTGATTAGACGATCCGGTCTCATCAACCATAGATATCGAATTACCAGGTACCTTTTCTTCTCCTTAAGCGGATATACAGATTGGTTTGATTCAATTACTGATGCAAATATTCAATGCCTTACATTGGAAGATTTATTTTGATCTCACAGGTGCACAAGCGTAATGCAGCTTATGTGATGGGAAACGGGATCGATACGCGGTGTATCGATCCCGTTTATCTTGTGCATCAATTGGTTTGGAGATATCAGAAGCCGGTACATGCACCTGCTTTGAATCTCTTCTGCAGTTTCTGCTGCATCCGTTTCAGATCCTTCTTCGATTCCGGGAAAAAGGGCACGATGATATAGGTATGCATCATATTTTTTCGCATGAAGATGGTGGTTTCTACACCATCTTTTTTTAGTTTTCGGTACAGCAGCTTGCTGTCATCGGCAAGTACTTCTGTTGTGGAAGCCCAGATATCAATGGGCGGGCAGTTCCGGTAATCTCCATATAAAGGGGCAAGCAGCGGATTTTTCAGTACATCCGGCTCATGAGAACCAACGTATACATCGCATACTTCATCGGACAGATTGGTTACGATGCAGTCGGAGGAACAGTTCTTGGTATAGCTGGGCAATTCCCGGTCATACTGAACGGTCGGGGCGATTACCTGCGCACAGACCGGCAGCTCAATTCCGCGCTCCTTGAGTGCCAGAAGAACAGCCAGTACCAGATTGCCGCCGGCACTTTCTCCTACGATGGCAATGTCCCTGGCGGAATGTGTTTCCAGCAGTCCCTGATAGACGGCTATGCAGTCCTCCAGTCCCGCGGGAAACGGATGCTCCGGTGCCAGGCGGTAGTCAACGGCTGCCACATTGTAGCCCATCTTGTCGGCGATATAGGTCGTAAAGGATCTTCTTGCCTCGGGGCTTCCGGTTACAAAGCCGCCGCCGTGGATGTAGTAGATGATCTGCTGATGTGCATTGTTTACAGAAGTTACCCACTCGACCGGAACATCATGTAAAGTCTCCTGTGTGATTCGGACAGCTTTTGGAATGCGCAGGGCTGCCGTCTGCTTTAATTCATTCTCTCGAAGGGCTGCATAATCCTTGGGCTGTGCAGGATCATAGTCTGTCCTGGTTTTCATAAGTGCGGAAAAAACGATGCGGCTGATCAAACTCATTGTTTTCTATCGGGATATTTCCGGAGCGGGAAGTATCGCCTGTCCTCCTTTTTTATTTCTTTACAACTATGATTATATGGTTAGCGGTTCTGCAGTTCAAACTCCAGAAGTTCCATCGACCCGGTTCCTTCAAAATGGAAGAACAGTCCGGATTTGCCGGCCTGGAAAGGTACTTCTACGGTTGTATCGGTCCAGTTGTTTCGAATACCGATTCGTACCCGTGCAAGGGCTTTTTCCTGATATCCGGCTGTTACGGTTAGGAAGCCGTCTCCTGTCCCGCGATAACGGATACGGATCTTCCGAGTTCCGGTGAAGCTGAAATATTTGTATCCGATCCAGGTACCGTTTTCAATATTGGCAATGAACTGCTGACCGGAACCGCTGCTGACGCAGGGGTATTTTTTTTTGCTTTTTTTGTTGCTGCTGTGCGGCATGTGACCGTTGGTAAGGTTGCAGCAGATAACGGCCGGATACACACCGGTATCCACAAGAGGAGCTCCGTTTAAGCCGCAGCTGGTCATCTCTACCTGGGCGATGCTGCCGTCTTCGGCTATTGTGATCGGTTCTGCACAGGACTGGCGGCTGTAGTCGGATCCGTGGGTCAGACGGTGATAGAAGACATACCACTGTCCGTTGATGCATTCGATGCTTCCGTGGGTCGTGCCGGTTGCGTTGAGTCGGTCTTCTTCTTTTCTTCCGTTGTATCCGACATCGCCGTTGGAGATAATGGTTCCGCCGTAGGTGAAATCACGATCCGGATAGTGGCTGACTGCATAACAGAGTTCATGATTTTTCAGCGAGGAATAAATAAAGTAATACAGCCCGTTGATTCGCCGAATGGATGCACCTTCAAAGAACGGATGCTCTTCCCATTCGGTTCCTTTGACATGGGGAGTGATGATGTGCACTGCCCTCGATGTGACGGTAAGCATATCGTCCGCCAGTGTTACACACATCGGACCCATAATGCCGTCAGGGGCGGATTTTATCTCTTCCATGGTCTTGCCGTAAAGTTTGCTTTGAACCATACGGGTCACAAAAGATTCTTTTTCGGGGAACGGATACTGACTTCCGTAATATAAGCGAATAGTACCTTCGTCATTGATCACGGCAGGATCGAAGAGGATGCCTTCCCGGAACATACTTCCGTCTGCGTTCCGGACAATGCCCAGATACGTGTATTCACCGTCCGGGGTATCGCAGACTGCAGCTGCGATCGGACCGAAATAACCGCCTTTTCCGCGATAACCGGAGAGTGCGTAATAGAGATAATATCTCCCGTCGTTTCCCCGGACGACATCCGGTGCATATAGATATTTACGTTTTTCGCTGCACATGGGATCCTGCTCTGCTTTGTAGGAGATTCCTCTGCTTGTCCAGGACCGAAGGTCATCGATCGAAGCGGAGTAGAATTCATAAGGGTTCATGCAGAATGTGTCACCGTTTTCGGCATCATGGGAACCGAACAGATAGATACGTCCGTCGAATACATGCGGTTCTCCATCGGGAATATATTCATGTAAGGGTAAGTAGGGATTGAATACCTGTGCCATTGCTTCCTCCGTTATGTTCAGAATATGGTTTGTAATACTTCTATTTTAGAAAAAATGTCCGAGTCTGTCTTGTAGATTTGTGATGGTTCTTGTAATTATGTGCTTTTGGCTCTTGCGATATGGAGCAAACTTTTCTGCAGCCCTTTATTATTTTATGGTCAATTTGGTTGTCGGGATTTTTGTACAGCTCCCTGGAGTAAACTGATACCATCAACAAACTTCAAAAACTTCAAGGAGGACTGGCAGATGAAAGGTTACAACACGAACAACGGCTTTATGGGATATGTAAACGGCAGATACATTTTATTTGCCAGCGAGAATGAGTATTTCGAGTACATGGAAGACTGAGAAAAGGAATGAGACGGGAGGAAATACAATGAGCAAGATCTATTTCACACTGATAGGAACCAGATACTATCACGGCAATGATTTTCTGAAGCCGGGAATGAAGCTGAAACTGAAGAAAGAGCCGGACAACAAGTACGATAAGGAAGCCATCCTGGTGATGCTGGAAGGGATTGGAGAAATCGGTCATGTTGCCAACAGTACATACACGGTGATCGGTGAGAGCATGAGTGCCGGCAGGATCTATGACAAGATCGGTGATACAGCGAAGGCAAAGGTCGTTCACGTTATAGAGCATGGAACGATCTGCAGTCTGAGCAAGAAGAGTCTGATTGTTTAGGGGCGTGAGAAAGCGCAGGAATGATCAAAATATAATTTTCAGGAGAAGTAATCATATGTTTGGATTAGATAGCTTATTTGATTTTAACGGGGATGGGAAGCTGGATGTATTCGAGAGAGCAGTAGAGTTCCAGTTTCTGGATGAGATGACGAAGAGCGAGAACTCCGGTTCTTACGGGAATGAGGATGAGTCTGACGTCTTTGCAGATGCCGGTCTGGATTATGATGAGCTGGAGTTCATGGGTCGAGACGAGCGAAGAGAAGCATTGGAGGATGCCGGTCTGGATCCGGATGAATTTGATTTTTAATAATCGCCGGCACATGAGCTGAATCTATAAATTGCTTCATGGTCATGGCTTATGTAGCTCTTTTCACATATAATGAAAGCAGGTGACCGGCAATTCGGAAGAGGAATCATAGATGTATGATCAACCGGATTATATTTGCATATTGTATGGGGAGAAGGTGTTTGCAATGGCTTCATTTGATCAGAAACTTCGCACGCTGCGGCTGATGCAGATCCTGCTGGATCGTACGGATGACAGACATATATTGAATGCATCGGAATTATGCAGGATCCTGGAGCAGAAATATGACATAAGTACAGATCGAAGAACGATCTATACAGAGATGGAGATCCTGGAGAAATTCGGACTGGATATCCAGCAGAAGAAGGGGAAGAATCCCGGCTATTATATCGGAGCCAGGGATTTTGAACTGCCGGAGCTGAAGCTGCTGGTAGATGCGGTACAGTCTTCGAAGTTCATTACGGAGAAGAAATCAAAGGAACTGATTCAGAAGCTTGAGAAGCTTTGCTGCAGAACGGATGCGGCGATCCTTTCCAAATACGTCTTTATCGTCAATCGTCCGAAGACGGAGAATGAGACGGTATATTACAACGTGGATTACATTCACAACGCCATTTATGAGAATAAGGTGATTACCTTCCAGTATGCGGAGTGGACCGTTATGAAGGAACTGAAACTGAAAAAGGGCGGAGCATTCTATGTTGTCAGTCCATGGGCGCTTACCTGGGATGATGAAAATTATTATCTGGTTGCCTATGATGCGGCTGCGGGAATCATCAAGCACTATCGTGTGGACAAGATGCAGCACACGGAGATTCTAGATGAAGAGCGTAAAGGTGAAGAATCCTTCCGGAATTTTGATCTGGCTGCATTTGCGAAGAAGACTTTCGGCATGTACGGAGGAGTGGATACGGAAGTAACTCTGGAATGCAGGAACGAACTTGCCGGCGTGATCATTGACCGCTTCGGACATGATGTTTGGCTTGTACCGCAGGGGAAGAATCATTTTACGGTCAGGGTACTGGTGTCGGTCAGCCCGCAGTTTTTCGGCTGGATTACAGGAATCGGATCAGGTATGAAGATTGCAGAGCCGGAAAATGTAAAGCAGCAGTATAAGGACTATATGCTGGATGTGATGAAGAATTACTAGATTTTTTTGTTTTTTGCTGGTTATACGGTTTAACCCCTTATTGAACATATAGACATATTAAGATATAATTTGCATATAATATTGGTGGAGGTGAGACATATGTTAGGGTTAAAAGAATCAATTAGACCATCAGCAGACTTAAGAAATCATTATAATGAGATTTCAAAACAGTGCAAAGAAAATAAGGAGGCTGTGATTATTACAGTAAATGGCAGGGGCGATACAACATGTCTTTCCTATGAAGAATATAAAACGATGAAGGCTCGTATTGAATTGTTGGAAATCCTGGCTGAGGCAGAAGATGATGTTAAGAACGGACGAGTTGCACCTGTTTCTGAAACATTTGACGACTTACGAAAAATGCTTCGGGAGTGTTAATGATGAAATATGAAATAGTACGAACGGATACAGCGGATGAACATCTTAGAAAGATAATTTTATATATCGCGCAGAATTTTGGAAATGATGTTGCACTGAAAAGATTAGATGAGATAGAAAAAGAAATAAACGCGCTAGGTAATGATCCCTATCTGGGTTCAGATCCAAGATACCTGGTTTTAAAAAGGCAGGGTTATAAGGTACTTATATTAGAAAAAGATTTGGTATTCTACAAAATAGATGAATTAAGAAAAAGAATTATTATATATGCGGTTGTAGATCAGCGGCAGGATTATTTAAATATTATTCGTGGTTTATAAATGAAACAACGTTCGATTTCTTATGGAAATTGAACGTTGTTTTTGTGTATAATTGATATATTGAAGGGGCAATACATTGAATTATTAGAGAACTTGTTATATATCGATTTACTGAGGAGGCAACGAACTATGGGAAGCTGCTATCGTGTGGAAAACTATCGTACCGTGGACATTCCGGTGGAGACACAGAAGGTTTATAACAATCCGTTTGAGGACGTGGATGTATTCGGTACTTTTACGGGACCGAACGGTGAAAGCCTGAAACTGCTGGCTTTCTGGGATGACGGACAGACCTGGAAGCTGCGTTTTGCCCCCACTTCCGTCGGTACATGGACATTCGTGATCTCATCCACGGATCCGGAAGGAGAATTTGCCGGTGAGGGTACCGTGGAGGCTGTTCCTTATGAAGGCGATCTGGACATGTACAAACATGGCTTCCTGAAAGTTTCTGCCGATAAACGAATTCTGGAATATGCGGACGGTACGCCGTTCTTCTGGCTGGGGGATACCCATTGGACCTTTGCTACCGAGGAGCGTTTTGACGAGTCCAACTGCCCGAAATATGCGAGTCAGTTTAAGGCATGCGTGGATAAACGTGTACAGCAGAAGTTTACTGTTTACCAGAGTAACTTCCGTGATGGTGATACGGACGGATTTTTCGGCAGAAATATCGATCTGATGCAGAGAACTGATAAAGGCTTTCTTCCGGATGTGAAGGCATTCCAGGAGAATATCGACCGCAAGATGTTCTACATTGCCGATCAGGGTCTTTACCATGCCGTTGGTTATGCATGGGGATTTGATCTGGAGCGCAACGGGCAGGACAGATACAAGGCATTTGCAAAATACGTGGCAGCCAGATACAGTGCCCTTCCGCTGGCATGGACACTGGCCGGCGAGGTTCCGGGTTACTTCCCGGCGGGTAAGCAGGCCATGATCGACGGCTGGAGACCGGTGGCATTGGAAGGCCGTAAATGGAGTGCATATAAGAACCTGTTTTCCGTGCATCTGGCAGCGGATCGTCCGTTCCCGTGCATTTATGCGGATGAAGAGTGGCTGGATTTTGTTATGAGTCAGGCCGGTCATGGGGATTTCGATATGGAGCAGTCCATGTATGCGGAATTCGTGGAGATGTACAAAGGACATCCGGTTCTGGAGAGTGAGGCGACCTATGAGGGTGCAACATCCAATGAGCTGATCAGCCGTGTGATCCCGGCAGAGATGATGCGCCGTCTGGCTTACCTGATCATGCAGAGCGGCGGTTGCGGTTACTCCTACGGCTGCAACGGAATCTGGGAACTGCAGTGGGAAGCAGGTGTCGGCGGTATCGGCTGGGGCGATATGGCATGGTGGGACGGACTGGATCTTCCGGGCGCAGATCAGCTGACCATCTTCCGTGATTTCTACGAGAGCGTTAACTGGAGCACGCTGAAACCGATGAGCCGAGAGGAGGCCGTTACCAAGGCATTCTTTATGGAATCTACCAACCGTACGGACATCTTCTTTACTGCGGATGAAGCCAGAGAGACGATCGTCGGCTATATGCAGCAGACCAGTATGCGGAACTTCGAACTTCACGGACTGACTGCTTCCGAGTATGAGGTTTACTTTGTAGATCCGGCAACCGGAGAAAAGACAGTGGAAGAGAACCATTACTTCCCGGAGAATGGTGTACTTACCTATACGACACAGGATGTCTTTGCAAACCGTTCGGACAGACTGGTCGTACTGAAAGCAGTGAAATAAATGAAATGACTCTGCCTTTTCTGTTCTTTGGACAGAATGATCATACAGAAAGCAGTGAAATAACACGAAATGACTCTGCCTTTTCTGTTATTTGGACAGAATGGTCATACGGAAAGCAGTGAGATAAAACAAAATGGCCTGTCTCTTCTGTCCTTTGGACAGAAGGGCAGCATGGAAGGCAGTAAAAGTACATATCTGAGGAGTTTCCTCGACCAGGATTCGGATATCGGCAGTTCAGATGCCGGTATCCGAACTCTATTAGAGTATTATTTTCAGGAGTTAAAAAGAACGGAATCGCAGGATGCAGCGGATGAGTGAACGGATACAGAATAAAGAGACGGATGAAACGAACGGCGAGGCAACGGTAAGCCCGGAAGCAGCAAAGCCGGAAAAACTGCATACGGACCGCAGGCATTCGGCGCGTCAGACGATGGTCATGCTGGTGATCATCGGTCTGCTGGTCATGGTTACGATCGTCAGTCTGGTGTATTACCGGAGGCAGACGAGAGAATTTCTGCAGCCGCAGGCGGAGAAGATCACCTATGAGCGGCATTATGCCTTTGTGGGTGACCGGTCCAATTCCTTTTTGCAGGCGGTGTACGAAGCGGCCTATCAGGCAGGAACGGAAAATGGTGCCTATGTGGAATTTACCGGCCGTGAGCTGGAAAGTGCCTATACAACAGAGAAGCTGCTGAAGATCGCCATGGCATCGGATGTAGACGGCATCATTCTGAATGCGGATATGAACAACGAGCTGATCGAGGAGATCAATGAGGCGGAGGCGCAGGGGATTCCGGTGGTCTGCATCGGAACCGAGAATTACGGATCGAGCCGCAAGACTTTTATCGGAATCTCCAATTATGCCCTCGGTCAGGAGTACGGAAAACTGATCGCCGCACAGTCCAATGGGAAAGAACAGCAGGTTCTGATCCTGAAGAGTCCTGATGAGCGGGTCAGCAGCCAGAATCTGGTCGTTTCCGGAATGGTCGATTACATCAATAAAGCCGGTCTTTCCGGTGAATTCAGTTTTTCCTCCCAGACGGCGGGGGATGAGACGATGTTTTCAGCAGCGGAATCGGTAACGGATGTTTTTGCGGCAGAGGAGCGGCCGTCGATTCTGGTCTGTCTGGACGAGATCGCAACCACGGCTGCCTGTCAGGCTATTGTAGATGCCAACCTGGTCGGTGATACCACCGTATTTGGCTTCTATATGAACGATACGATCCGGAATGCGATATCCAAGCAGATTATTTCGGCAACGGTTACCGTATCGCCGGTCCTTTTCGGAAGAAATGCGGTGAAGTGCCTGGATACCTATATAAAGGAGGGCTTCGTAACGGAATATGTTCCGATCGACATCGAAGTAGTCTCCGGAGATAATCTGGATGCCTATATTCGTTCTGTTCGTGAGATGGACACGGTCGGAGAAAGAGAGGCGGAGGATGAATAAAAAATCACGTTCGTTTTCTCTCCGAACAAAGCTGATTCTGGCATTCCTGCTGACTTCGGCGCTGATCTTTGTTGTGAACCTGTTTCTGTTCTTGAATATCAACCGGGCGATCAACCGGATCGATGCGGTTTATGATTCCAACAGACAGATCACGGAACTGTCGACATCATTGAGCAGCGTGCATACGAAGCTGACGGAATACCTGAATACAAAGAGTACGGCGGCACTTGGCGATTTCTACAAAGCCGAAGGGGATTTTCGGGAATCGATCTATTATCTGGAACTTACCGATGAGGATGAGAAGACCACATTTATGCTGGCGGATATTGCTTCGATCTCCGAGCATTATCTGAAACTGTGCGAAACGGCTGTTACATCCAAGCGAGGCAGGGATATCCGGCAGTACCGGGAGGCCTATACCAATGCGTCGGAGCTGTACGGCTATCTGGAGGAGTATATCTACAGTATCAACAACCGGATGCTGCTGGATAACTCCGACAGTTATGCGAAGCTGCGGCAGTCCTATCGTTCGCTGGAGCTGATCTCCATGTTCGTGCTGACCGTTGTGACAGGAATCAATCTGCTGCTGATCCTGCTTCTGGTGCAGTCGTCGACCCGGCCGCTGAACCGGCTGGCGGAGCTGGCAGGAGAAGTCAGTAAGGGAAACTTTGATGTGCCTGCCATTGATATCGTTTCCAATGACGAGATCGGTATCGTTACGGCTGCCTTCAATGAGATGGTGGTCAGCATACGCGGATACATACAGCAGCTGCGGGAATCCATGGAGCTGGAGAACCGGATGAAGGAGAAAGAGCTTCTCATGAATTCCCATCTGAAGGAGGCGGAACTGAAGTATCTGCAGGCGCAGATCAATCCACATTTTCTGTTTAATACCCTGAATGCCGGCGCGCAGCTTTCCATGATGGAGGATGCCGACCGGACTTACCGGTATCTGCAGAACGTGGCCGCTTTTTTCCGGACAAAGACCAACCGGGATAACCAGGTGATGACACTTGCGGATGAGGTGGCGCTTGTAGACAGCTATATCTACATTATTAATGTGCGGTTTTCCGGGGCGATCGCCTATGAGAAAAACATCGATGAAGACCTGGTGAATGTTTCGGTTCCGAGCATGATCCTGCAGCCGATCATCGAGAATGCGGTGAATCACGGCGTGCGGGATATCGACTGGCCGGCGCGGATCGTGCTGTCGGTATACCGGACCGGGGACAGTATTACGATCTCGGTCAAGGATAACGGAAGAGGAATGAACGAAGAGCAGATCCGGGCCCTGCTTGCCGGGGAGATCCGGCCGCGGCAGAAGGGGGACGAGACGAACGGTGTGGGGCTTGGAAATGTTGTGAACCGGCTGAAGCTGTTCTATGACAGCGAGGATGTCTTCGATGTGACCAGTGCCGGAGAAGGAAAGGGCACGGAGGTGCTGCTGTATATTCCGATGCCCGAATAGCAGCGGATATCGGAGCAGCGGATCGATTTATGACTATAGATGCAGAAGCTGCAGCAGAGATACTTCGAGTTAAATTACAATGCTGTGGTGCACAAAATATATACGAGCAGGAGAGAAACGGTACATGTATCGAGTTTTGATTGCTGATGATGAGGGAATTGCGATTGATTCGATCACCTTCATTCTTGAGCATGCTTTTGAAAATCAATGTGAAATACGGTCGGCACGAACCGGCCGGTCTGTGATCGAGCTGGCGGAGACTTTTCGTCCGGATATCGCTGTCATGGATATTCAGATGCCTGGGATCAACGGCATCGAGGCCATTCGGGAGATCCGGAAATTTTCGCCGCAGACGATCTTTCTCGTGGTATCGGCCTATGACAAGTTTTCCTATGCGAAGGAAGCCATTGATCTGGGGGGTGCCGGTTATCTGACAAAGCCGCTGGAGAGAGAACGCTTTGTGGATGCCATGTCCGGCGCCATGCAGCAGCTGGATCGGGAGCGGACAAGACGCAGCAACGACCTGCGGACGATGGAAAAACTGGAAAGTGTCGTTCCGCTGATCGAGACCGGCTTTGTCTATTCTCTGCTGCTGCAGGACAGCAGTGCGGAGGATATCGACCAGTATCGGAATCTGCTGGAGATCAGGGAAGAGGCCGGTTATATGCTGCTGATCGAATTCGGTGACGAGACCGAGGCAAATGACAGAGCGTCGGGCAGGAAAACGGCGGGCAAGAAAATGGAGAATCCGATCGGTTCCGGTATCCGGGTACAGAGGCAGTATGGCAGGATCCGTGAGATCATCAAGGATATTTCCTCCAGAGCCGTAGTCGGACAGATCATGCGCAACAAGATACCGATTTTTATTCCCCATGCCGATGCGGAGCCGGATTACAGAGAGCGAAGCGAGATCATCGACAGATGCCGGGAACTGGTGCGGCGGCTGGAGGAACGGACGGATATCGATTTTCGTATCGGTATCGGCACGATCAAGCCAATCAAGGAAATGCGAAGCTCCTATCAGGAGGCACGCAATTCGCTTCGTGCGGATGTGGATTCCGTGCTGCATGCCGAGGATCTTCCGGTCAAGACGGAGTACGAGAAGAGCTATCCCATTGATCTGGAAAAGGAACTTTTCGAGTATGTCCAAAACGGAGAGGTGGAACAGGTCCGCAGGTGTGCGGATGCCTTTTTTTCATGGATGGAGGATACCCAGCTGCCGGCACATGAAGACAGTGTTCGGCTGAAGGCACTGGAATTCGTGCTGTGGGCGGAACATATCGCATATGTGGACGGCGGAATGGGAATCTATCGATTCTCGGATCGTTCCGAGTATCTGGATATCAGCAGGAGCTGCAATATGCCGGAGCTGCACAGCTGGTTTGTGGAGCATTTTGTGAAGGCAGCGGAGAAGATCGCCGGCAAGACGATGAACCGTACCGAAACGATGGTGGACAGTGCACTGCATTATATTGACCGGAATTATCACAGGGATATCTCGCTGGATGATGTTTCCCGCGAGATCAATATCAGTCCCTACTATTTCAGCAAGGTGTTCAAGGAAAAAACAGGCGTTACCTTTGTGGAATACCTGACAAAGGCCAGAATGGAAAAAGCAAAGGAACTGCTGAAGGATCCGTCCAGTTCGATCCGGGATGTCTGCTTTGCGGTCGGTTACCAGGACCCGAATTATTTCAGCCGCATCTTCAAACGATCAACGGGAAGAACGCCCAGTGAGTTTCGGGGATAACTGCAGAAATAGATGAACGGCAGCATCCCTTTCGCTGCCGGATAAGAGGAGTGAAAGGGGAAATGCGGCTGCCGGATTTCGGAGGTGAATAGTTCTATGAAAAGAAGAGACAGACAGGGCATAAAGAGATGTATTCGGAAGGGAAGCATCTGTCTGCTGCTTTGTTCCTTTCTGCTTTCTGCCTGCGGACAGACACAGGAGATACAGACAGAAGTAAAGGCTTCTTCCGCGGAAAAATCGGATGCCCCGGTGATCGGGTTTATTTTTGATTCCTTCGTCATCGAGCGGTGGGAGAAAGACAGGGATATTTTTACTTCCACGGCAAAGGAACTGGGTGCTGAGGTGGTTGTCAGCAATGCCAACGGAGATGCGAAAGAGCAGGCAGCGCTTCTGGAGCGGATGATCGAGGACAAGATCGATGTAATTGCGATCGTTCCCATTGACAGTACAACACTGGTTGAGCCGATCGCACGCGCCCAGCGGGCAGGCATCAAGATCATTTCCTATGATCGTATCATCAACAATGCGGGAACCGATCTGTATATCTCTTTCGATAACGAGATGGTGGGTCAGTATATGGCGGACTGCCTGAACGAGAAGCTGCCGAACGGAGGGAAATATCTCTATATAACCGGTCCGGATACCGACAACAATGTACAGATGGTACAGGATGGCTTTGACCGGGAAATTCAGGTGCACTTTCAGCTGCTGGATCGATACGGATGCAGCAACTGGAATGATGAGGAAGCATATACCTATCTGACGGAGCATGCGGATCTGCTGCGGCAGGCGGATGCTGTTGTCTGCGGCAATGATTCTATTGCAGGACAGGCCGTACGTGTACTTGCGGAAAATCGTCTGGCCGGATCGGTGATCGTTACCGGGCAGGATGCGGATCTGGAAGCCTGTCAGCGAATTGCAGAGGGAACGCAGACGATGACTGCTTACAAACCGATCGAGCAGCTGGCCAGACAGGCGGCGATCGAAGCGGTACGGATGGCGAAAGGCGAGGAACGTGAAGGTGCGATCCGTACCTTCAATGACGGAAGCGAATCGGTTCCCTATATCGCCTTTCCTCCGGAGATGGTGAAGCAGGATAATCTGAAGGATACGGTTATCGCAGATGGCTTTTATATGGAGGACGATATTTTTAACCGATGAAGCAGCCATTTAACGGATGATTATGTATGCTGTTATGCTTCCGTGCGTATGCATGGATGTTGCTGCAGGCATGTGTAGTACAAATTTGATATCGGAGACCGGCACAGAACAAAATTGTGCTAGTCTCCTTTTTTATTCGCACAATTCGGACTGATTGGTTGATCCAATGACAAGTATTTCGTCTTTTCGGTGTCAGGGATGTGCGTTACCATAAAATCATAAAAATTATATGGATCGCGTTCGGAAAGCGGTCATATGAAAAAAG
>JAUNAK010000069.1:11859-15813 GCA_030527665.1 Eubacteriales bacterium | reverse complement strand
TAAAGATCTACATCAGATTCTCCTAACGAGCAATTAACAAATTAGAAACAGTATACGAATAATACAACAATATAAGAACGATAGAATGTCCCTGCATCAGGCGAAACATAAGTGACGCTGATGCAGGGACTTTTTTCTGCTTATGCTAATACACAGTGCCCGGTCCGGCAGAGTTCGATTGAAATGAATAGACAATTAAAAAATCTGCATCTGCAGATATGAAAGGAGAATACGAAATAATGAGTAAAGTTTGTGTCATTACAGGAGGAGGTAGCGGTATGGGACTTGCTGCCGCACGTCTGATTGCAGGGGACGGATACACAGTTGTTCTGGTTGGTCGTACAGTTCAGAAACTGGAGAAAGCTGTAGAGGAAATCAGGCAGGTTGGAGGAAAAGCGGAACCGTTTGCCTGTGATGTGACCGATCGTGACAACGTGTTTGCACTGGCTCATTTCGCTGCATCACTCGGAGATGTAAAAGCAGTTATTCACGCTGCAGGACTTTCGCCGCATATGGGCGATCCGGAGACGATCATGCGAGGAAATGCACTGGGAACAATCAATATGAACGATGCCTTTTATGAGGTCATGGCACCAGGCGGATGCATGATCGATACTTCATCGATGTCTGCTTATATAACACCGCAGTTTATCATGCCGAAGCGTATATATCCGGTCTGCCGTGAGGATTCCGAACGTTTTATGAAAAAAATGATGGATCGTGTCAACCTGTTTCCAAAAGAAACAAGAACCGGTGTCGCATACAGTATGAGTAAGCACTTTGTGATCTGGTATGCAAAAACTGATGCTAAAAGATTCGGTGAAAAAGGATGCCGATGTCTGAGTGTGACACCGGGAAATTTTGAGACCCCGATGGGAAAACTGGAGGAAGCAGAAGCCGGAACATATCTAAAATATAATGCGGTTAAACGGCTTGGAAATCCGGAGGAGATTGCCGCATTGTTTCAGGTGTTGATCGATGAAAGACTCGGTTATCTGACCGGTGAGGATATTTTATGCGACGGCGGCTGTATTGCAGGAGGTGCAAGTGCAATGAGACATTAAATGTTATAAAGTGCAACTTTTGCAATATATGCAGCAATCTGCTCCATGTTTATTTTCATTCGGACAGCGTATATTAAGTACATCAAAGGAAATAAAGCATAATCGATCAGTCAATTCTTTAAATACATTTATTAAGTACAGAAATAGAAAGGGATATAATCATGGAAATGACACTTCGCTGGTATGGAAGCAAATTTGATACAGTTACTCTGGAGCAGATCAGACAGATTCCGGGTGTGACAGGCGTAATCACAACCCTGTATGATACACAGCCGGGGGAGGTATGGAGCATCGAGCGTATCCGTGAAATGAAAAAAGAAGTTGCAGTAGCCGGACTCAGAGTTGCAGGCATCGAAAGTGTCAATGTACATGATGCTATCAAGACCGGGGCTCCTGAGCGGGATCAGTATATTGATAACTATATCGAAACGCTGGAGAATCTCGGAAAAGAAGATATCCATCTTGTATGCTACAACTTTATGCCTGTCTTTGACTGGACCAGAACAGAGCTTGCCAGAGTTCGTCCGGATGGTTCCACGGTACTGGCCTATACACAGGAAGCAGTCGATGCGCTGGATCCGGAGAAAATGTTTGATTCTATTTCCGGTGATATGAACGGCAGTGTTATGCCAGGCTGGGAGCCGGAGAGAATGGCTAAAGTAAAAGAACTGTTTGAGATGTACAAAGATATTGATGATGAGAAGCTGTTTGAAAACCTGAAATATTTCCTTGAGAGAATTATGCCGGTATGTGATAAGTACGATATCAACATGGCCATTCATCCGGATGATCCGGCATGGAGCGTTTTCGGACTTCCGAGAATCATCATCAACAAGAAAAATATTCAGCGCATGATGAAAATGGTAGATAATCCGCATAACGGTGTGACGTTCTGCTCCGGATCCTATGGAACAAATCTGGAGAATGACCTTCCGGATATGATTCGTTCCCTGAAAGGCAGAATCCATTTTGCACATGTCAGAAACCTGAAGTTCCACTCACCGACCAATTTCGAAGAGGCTGCGCATCTGTCATCGGATGGTTCTTTTGATATGTATGAGATCGTCCGTGCACTCTACGAGATCGGATTTGACGGACCGATTCGTCCGGATCACGGAAGAATGATCTGGGGAGAGAAAGCAATGCCGGGATACGGTCTGTATGACCGTGCGCTGGGTGCCGCATATATCAACGGACTCTGGGAAGCAGTTGAAAAATCGGAACTGCGTCTGAAAAAATAAAATTTCAGCATACATAGACATATATAGATAGAAAGTTTCCCATTTCTTGTGAAACGCAGGAGTGAGAATCATTCAAGGAAATACATAAAGGAGAAGATGCTATGAAGCTCAATGAAGACGGTATTACGAATAGGAACGAATGGGAAGAAAAAGGATATCAGCTGCCGCAGTATGACCGTACAGAAATGATTGCAAAAACAAAAGAGAATCCGGTGTGGGTTCACTTTGGCGCCGGAAACATTTTTCGGGCATTTCAGGCAAATGCGGCACAGAGAATGCTGAATACCGGTGCATTTGACCGCGGCCTTATTGTTGCCGAAGGTTTTGATTATGAGATCATAGAGAAAAATTATCGGCCGAATGACAATTATTCCATTCTGGTAACACTGAAAGCCGATGGCAGTATTGAAAAAACAGTAGTAGGAAGTATTGCGGAGTCCTGTATTCTCGATTCCGAGGATGAGAAAGAGTATTCCAGACTGAAGGAGATCTTTACAAAAGATTCTCTTCAGATGGCAACATTTACGATTACCGAGAAAGGCTACAGCCTGGTAAACGGGAAGGGAGAGATCCTGCCGGCTGTAACTGCAGACTTCGAGAACGGACCGGTAAAACCGTCCAGCTATATCGGAAAAGTAGCATCCCTTCTGTATGCACGTTTCAAAGCCGGCGAGAAACCGATTGCAATGGTCAGCACCGATAACTGTTCCCACAATGGGGATAAGCTCTATGCAGCTGTTCGAGCTTTTGCAAAAGAATGGTCTTCCCGTGGTCTGACAGAGAAAGCGTTTGACGCATACATCAATGACAGCAGCAAAGTATCCTTCCCCTGGTCCATGATTGATAAGATCACACCGCGTCCGGATGCCTCCGTAGAGAAGATTCTTCAGGAGGACGGCATTGAGGGACTGGAACCGGTCATCACTTCGAAAAACACCTATGTAGCTCCGTTTGTAAATGCAGAGGAGACCGAATATCTGGTAATTGAGGATCGTTTCCCGAACGGACGTCCTGAGCTTGAAAAGGTTGGATTCTATTTTACGGACAGAGAGACCGTCGATAAGGTTGAACGTATGAAAGTTTGTACCTGTCTGAATCCGCTGCATACTGCTCTGGCTGTTTACGGCTGTCTGCTCGGCTATGAGAAGATCTCCGATGAGATGAAAGATGCGGATCTGAAGAAGCTCGTTGAAGTAATCGGATACAAAGAAGGCCTTCCGGTTGTTATCAATCCTGGAATTCTGGATCCGAAGGAATTTATCGATACGGTTTTGAACGTTCGTGTACCCAATCCTTTTATGCCGGATACTCCGCAGCGTATTGCCACCGATACTTCCCAGAAACTGTCTATCCGTTTCGGAGAGACGATCAAGAATTATATTGCAGAGGGAAAAGACCTGTCTAACATCAAATTGATTCCACTTGTCTATGCCGGATGGATCCGCTATCTCATGGGAATCAATGATCGCGGAGAGAGATTTGAGCTGAGTCCGGACCCGCTTCTGGAGACAGTTTGTCCGATCGTTAAGGACATTACACTTGGAAAGGATTTTGATACAGAGGTACTCAGACCGCTTCTTTCCAATGAAAAGATCTGGGGATTCAGTCTGTATGAGATGGGGCTTGCCGAAACGGTTCTGGGCTATTTC
>JAUNAK010000069.1:0-11759 GCA_030527665.1 Eubacteriales bacterium | reverse complement strand
GAGGATGCAAAGGATGCATCGCCTCTTGCCGACGCACTTTGCGAGGGAGGACTTCCGTGTGCAGAGGTTACCTTCCGAACAGCTGCGGCAGCGGATGTTATTAAGTCCATGTCCGAAGCGCATCCGGAGATGCTTGTCGGTGCAGGAACCGTACTGACAACCGAACAGGTGGATCGTGCCGTGGAGGCAGGTGCAAAATTCATTGTCAGTCCCGGCTTGAATCCGAAAGTCGTAAAATATTGCATTGAAAAAAATATTCCCGTCACTCCCGGAACCCAGACACCCAGCGAGATGGAACTGGCTCTGGAACTTGGACTGGATACTGTCAAATTCTTTCCGGCAGAGCCGGCAGGCGGCCTGAAGATGATCAAGGCTGTTGCTGCTCCGTATACGACTCTTTCCTTTATGCCGACAGGAGGAATCAATGCCCAGAATGTAAAAGAGTATCTGGCATATGACAGAATCGTTGCCTGCGGCGGAAGCTGGATGGTAAAGGGTGACCTCGTCAAAGCAGGAAAATTTGATGAGATCAGAGAACTGGTAAGAGAAGCTGCTGCTATTGTAAAAGAAATCAGAGGTTAATAACAACGTGAATACGGTTGTTTGCGCATAGCAGACAGTTTTAAGAAATGGATAGACACTGACCCAATGTACAGTGCAGTCGGAGGATAGTAAAATGGATCTACAGATGAGAGAAAAAAAAGATTGTATGTTTGATGCCGTATCCCTTGGTGAGGTCATGCTTCGCCTGGATCCAGGTGAAGGAAGAATTCGAACCGCTCGTTCGTTTCGTGCCTGGGAAGGGGGCGGAGAGTATAATGTTGTACGCGGACTTCGCAGATGCTTCGGAATGAAAACGGCCGTACTTACTGCATTTGCAGACAATGAAGTAGGCAAGCTGATGGAGGACTTCATTCTCCAGGGCGGTGTTGACACTTCTCTGATCAAATGGATGAAGACCGACGGAATCGGACGGACCTGTCGAAACGGAATCAACTTTACCGAGCGTGGATTCGGTATTCGCGGGGCAGTCGGCTGTTCGGACAGAGCAAATACCGCCATTTCAAAAGCGACACCGGAAGATTTCGATTTTGAATATATTTTCGGTACACTTGGTGTCCGCTGGCTGCATACCGGCGGCATCTATGCGGCTCTTTCCGAACAGTCCTGTGAAACCGTACTTGCTGCTATCAAAACGGCCAAGAAATACGGAACGATCGTATCCTATGATCTGAACTATCGTCCGTCTATGTGGAGCGCGATCGGTGGTCTGGAGAAGGCACAGGAAGTCAATAAAGAAATTGCCAGATACGTCGATGTCATGATTGGAAACGAGGAAGACTTCACAGCATGCCTGGGATTTGAAATCGAGGGAAATGATGAAAACCTCAAAGAGCTGAATATTGACGGATATAAGAAGATGATCAATGAAGCTGTCAAAGTGTATCCGAATTTCAAAGCAGTCGCAACTACCCTTCGTACCGTAAAGACAGCGACCGTCAATGACTGGAGCGCATTGTGCTGGGCAGAAGGAGAGATCCATAAAGCGAAGGATTACAAGGGACTGGAGATCATGGATCGTGTCGGAGGCGGAGACTCCTTCGCATCCGGTCTGATCTATGGTTTGATGACAACTGGAGATGCTGAAACAGCAGTGAATTACGGTGCTGCACACGGTGCATTGGCTATGACGACACCGGGAGACACAACAATGGCCGATAAGAGTGAAGTAGAAGCAATTATGGGAGGTGCCGGAGCCCGCGTAAAACGCTGATTCGGCTATTTGCCTGCATGGAGAATACCAAAGGAGCATACCGATGAAAATATTTATGGATGAAGACTTCCTTTTGGAGACGGAAACAGCCAGACATCTGTACCATGACTTTGCAAAACAGATGCCGATTATTGATTATCATTGTCATCTTGTTCCAAAGGAAATCTACGAGGATCAGCAGTATGACAATATTACACAGGTATGGCTTGGAGCCGATCATTATAAATGGAGACAGATGCGTTCCAACGGTACAGAGGAAACACTGGTGACCGGTGATGCATCGGATTACGAAAAGTTTATTGCCTGGACCAGGACACTGGAAATGGCAATCGGAAATCCGCTCTATCACTGGAGTCATCTGGAACTGAAACGTTTCTTTGGATACGAGGGATATTTGTGTGAAGAGACTGCTGATGAGGTCTGGAATCTGACGGAAAAAGCACTGAAAGGCGGACTGTCAGCACGAAAGATGATCGAGATGTCCAATGTCGAAGTGATCTGTACGACCGACGATCCGACCGATTCTCTGGAATGGCATAAAAAACTGCACGAGGATGCCACCTTCAAGACAAAGGTTTATCCTGCATGGCGTCCTGATAAAGCGATTCATATTGAGAAAGCAGATTATCCCGATTATCTGGACAAACTGGCAGAAGCAAGCGGAATAGCAATCCGTTCTTTTGAGGACCTGATGGATGCCCTTGCCGTTCGTATGGATTACTTTGCTGCAAATGGATGTACCGTTTCCGATCATGGCCTGGAGTATGTGATGTATGTACCGGCAGCTGCAGAGGAAGTAAACAGAATTTTCACAAAGCGATTGAACAGGGTAACACTGACAGAAAAAGAAATTCATCAGTTCAAAACATCCTGCATGATAGAGCTTGGTAAGCGGTATGCAGAGAAAAACTGGGTGATGCAGCTGCATTATGGTGTTCAGCGTGATTTAAATACAGCTGTATTTCGTAAGCTGGGACCGGATGCCGGCATTGATGCCATCAACGGTTATGCATCGGCAGCAGAGATGGGGCGATTCCTGAATGCACTTGCAGAGAACGGAAAACTGCCGAAAACCATTCTCTATTCTCTTGATCCGAATGATAATGCATCGATCGAAACGGTGATGGGATGTTTCCAGGACAGCAGTTCCGTCGGAAAGATCCAGCATGGCTCTGCATGGTGGTTTAACGATCATAAATCCGGTATGGAGGCACATATGACAAGCCTGGCAAGTCTTGGGCTTCTGGGGAATTTTATCGGAATGCTGACAGATTCCCGCAGCTTTCTTTCCTACACAAGACATGAGTATTTCCGCAGGATCATGTGCAATCTGATCGGAAACTGGGTAGAAAACGGAGAATATCCGGCTGATGACCGGCTGCTTTCCAGGATCGTCAAAGGAATCTCCTATGAAAACGCGAAGCAGTATTTTGAATTTTGAGGCAGCTCCCGATCGGGGACGCCTCTTCGGCAATTTGGACAGCGGATCATTCTGTCCGGTTTCTATTGAAAATCTGCAATCAAATACAACTATTGTTCCGGCCGGGCGTTCCTATGCCCGGCTTTTTCCTGTCCTTTCTTTCTTTACATTTTGGTGTACAATATAGTATTGGATATATGTTTATATTCAATGAAATGCTTTGGATAAGAAAAGCACGATAGAATACGAATCTCGTGAGAGGAAAAACAATGAAGAAGAATCTGCAGTCATCCTTTCAGAAACGGCAGTATATGCTGTCGAAGGACTACGAAATATATTATTACAATGATACAAAACTGGACAGTGTAGAAGCTCACAGCCACAGCTATTATGAATTTTATTTTTTTCTGGAAGGTGATGTGCGCATGTATATAGCTGAAAAAGAACATGCGCTTCATCCTGGAGATGTGCTAGTAATTCCGCCGGGGATTCCGCATCATGCAGAAATCAGAGATAACAGTATTCCGTATCGGCGGTTCGTATTCTGGATCAGCGAAGCCTATGCATCGCTGCTTATGAAGAATTCACTGGATTACGGATATATTATGCAGTATGTTATTCAGCATAAAGAATATGTGTTTCCTATCGATCGTGTTACGGCAAATGAGCTGCATACGAAGGTATTCCGGCTTTTAGCGGAAGTACACTCCGAACGATTTGGTCGTGAGGCGCAGATCCAGGTCTGTATACAGGATACGCTGTTATTTTTGAACAGAAAGATATACGAACAAAAACATCGGAACACGGAATCGGAAGAGCGGAGTCTCTACCAGAGTTTACTGCTGTTTATTGAAGAACATCTTGATGAAGATCTTTCTCTGGAGCGACTGGCGAGGGAGTTTTATGTAAGCAAGTATTATCTGTCTCATCTGTTCAAGGACACATCCGGATTTTCCCTTCATCAGTATATTACAAAAAAAAGACTGTCACAGTGCCTTGCTCTGATCATGACCAATCAGGCCATTACGGACGTATATATGCAGTACGGTTTCGCTGATTATACAAGCTTTTACCGGGCATTTAAAAAAGAATACGGAGCATCTCCAAAAGAGTATAAGGAGCTGCATCAAAGTGCAGAAGAATTATGACAGCAACATTTGCAATATAAGCAGCAATCTGTTCTATCGTCTTCAGCAGTGAATCGGGTTATACTGAACATAGCTGATCATGGAACGATACCAGCCTTTGTAAGGCAATCAATAATATAATCAATCTATAAGCGGATAACAGGGGGACAGAAGATATGGCATTGCGATATTCATTCAATGATGACTGGGCATTTGCAAGAAGAGACTGGACAGAAGTGGATCCGTCTCAGAAAATGACAGCGTGCGAAACGGTTCAGATTCCGCATACCTGGTATACAGACGGAGAGTACTTTCGAGGAGAATGTGTTTACCAGAAGAGTTTTTCCGCAGATGAGACCAGACAGTACTTTATAAAATTTTACGGTGTAGATAAGAGCTGCAGAGTATTATTGAACGGTCATGAGCTCGGCGGACATGAAGGCGGCTACAGTATGTTTGCCTTCGATCTGACCCCTTATGTGCAGAAGGAAAATCTTCTGACCGTTTATGTGACAAACGCCCAGGATCAGACCGTCAGTCCGCTTTCCGGAGATTTTACGATCTTCGGCGGTATCTATCGTAGAGTGGAACTGATCGAAACAGAAGCAGCTCACTTTGATTATACGTATTATGGAACCGATGGTATCGAAATCAATACAGAATACAGAAACGGAGTCGGAACGGTTCATGTAACTTCCCATGTCACAGCCGGATCCGATGCAAAGGTCATTTGCCGTCTTTGTGATGCAGATGGCAATGCGGCTGCTGCGGAATTTGTTCCTAATGAGAGCAGTGCCTTCCGTGTGGAGAAGCCTCATACCTGGCAGGGACGAAAAGATCCTTATCTGTATCAGCTGACAGCCGAACTTTGGGAAAATGGACGCTGTGTAGATACGGTTGTAAGAACCTGCGGTTTCCGGGAGATACGAATGGATGCGAACAAAGGATTTTTCCTGAATGAAGAGCATCTCAAACTTCGTGGTGTTGCGAAGCATCAGGATACCGCCGGTTGTTTTTCGGCAGCATCCCCGAAAGAGTGGGATCGTGATATGGAACTGATCGAAGAGATGGGAGCCAATGCCGTGCGGCTGTCGCATTATCAGCATCCGCAGTATATTTACGATAAATGCGATTCCATGGGATTCGTTGTATGGGCCGAGATCCCCATGTTGAAGCTGACAACAAACGAAGCATTGTTTGCCAATGCACAGGAGCAGCTGAAGGAACTGATACTTCAGAATATGCATCATCCGTCCATCATTATGTGGGGACTTGAGAATGAGATTGCCATCTACGGGGAAGAACCGTACATGTATGAAAAGGTCGGTATTCTTCACGAGCTGGCTAAGAAACTGGATCCTTATCGCCTGACGACCGTAGCCAATATGAATTCCGTTGCAAACGACAGCCGGCTGAACAGGATCTCGGATGTTGTCGGATACAACCTGTATTATGGCTGGTATTACGGAGAAATGCCCGGTTTTGCTGATCATATGGATGAATTCCACCGCCTGAATCCGACGGTACCGGTAGGAATCTCCGAATACGGTGCGGACTGCAATCTTGCTTTCCATTCCACGCATCCGGAAGTAAAGGATTATACAGAAGAGTTTACCTCGCTTTTCCACGAAACCGTCTATCCGATTCTTGCGGAAAGAGACTTTGTATGGGGCAGCTTTGTATGGAACATGTTTGATTTTGTTGCTGCTCATCGCGATGAGGGCGGTATCAAATACAGAAACAACAAAGGACTGGTATCTCATGACAGGAAAATCTGCAAAGATGCCTTTTATTACTACAAGGCCATCTGGTCGGATCAGCCGTTTGTACAGATTGCAGAAAAGCGATTTGTTAACCATGATGAAGATCCAATCCGTGTGAAAGTATATTCCAACTGCTCTTCGGTAATGATCGAGCTGAATGGAAAGCAGTATACGGCAAGTCCGCAGAATGGAATCTGTCTCTTTGAGAATCTTTCGCTTGCAGACGGAGAAAACACCGTTCGGGCATTCGCAGATGCAGAGGTAAACGGACAGAACATCCGCTGCACGGATGAAGCTGTATTTGTTAAAGCTGCTGAGCCGGATCCGTCCTATATCTGGGTCGATCCGAATCCGGGAATCAATGTGAAAAACTGGTTCACCGATGAGGTTGAACTGGAAAAACTGTTCCCTGCAGATGCCTACTCAATTAAAGACACGATCAATACTTTAAAAGAATGTCCGGAAGCAATGGCAGTCATTGATGAGATGCTTCCGAAAGTCGGCACAATTATTCGTGATTTCATCGGAACATTTTCACTGGAAGAGGCTCTCACATTCATGAAAGATCTTTGCGATGAAGAGACCGGAAAAGAGCTGAATAGCAGACTGATCCAGATTAAAAAATAGTTATACAGATACTCTTGAAGGACTGAGCAGCTATTGGCTGTCTCAGTTCTTTTTTGGATGAGCACTTCCCGATAAGTGAGACAGAAGATCTTTGATTTTCTTAGTCGAACTTATACAGAGTAGGCAAAGCCGAAATTGAAAGGCGAGGGTATCGCATTTTATTAAGTGCGTTTAATAATAGAACATCGTAGCGAAAATTTATTCTTCTGTTTATTCAATTGCAGTTACAATACAGATATCAGATAACAAGGCAGTATTTAACGCTGTCGGATACGACTTTTTGCGCTATATGGAAATCAGAAAACAGCATATTGAAAAAGAGAGAGGAAAATGATTATGGGTAAGTTTGCAGCAGATTTTTTGGTTGGTACAGCTACAGCAGCACATCAGGTAGAGGGAAATAATATTCACAGTGACTACTGGGCATTGGAGCAGATGAAATACGGAAATTTTGCAGAGCCGTCACTGGATGCAGTAGATCATTACAATCGGTATGAAGAAGATATTCGATTGATGGCTGAGGCAGGTTTAAACGCTTATCGCTTCTCCATCGAATGGGCACGAATTGAACCGGAAAAGGGTATATACGATGCAGAAGCAATCGATCATTACCGTAATGTTCTGCATTGCTGCAGAACATACGGACTGGAGCCAATCGTAACCATGCATCACATTACATCTCCCAAATGGCTGATTTCCGAAGGCGGATGGGAGAATGAGGAGACAGTCAGCTGTTTTGCAAAATATTGTGCGTATGTGGTTGAGATGCTGGGAGAGCAGATGCATTATGTATGCACGATCAACGAAGCCAATATGGGCATTCAGTCAGCTGCGATTGCAGAGCGGTATATGCGTCAGATGAAAGCCAATATGGAAAAACAGAATCTGGAAGGTACAGCACAGATCGGAATGAACTTCAATTCCATGATGGAAAATATGCAGAAACAGAAAGCAGAAAATCTGGAGGTATTTGGCTGTGAAAAACTGGAGACTTTTGTCAGTCCACGTACACCGGAAGGAGATCTTCTTGTAATAAAAGCTCACATCGCAGCGAAAGAAGCAATGAAGGCTGTTAAACCGGAACTTAAGATCGGTCTATCTCTGTCTTTGCACGACATTCAGACAGTTGAAGGCGGCGAGGCACAGGCCTTAAAGGAATGGCAGGATGAGTTTGCTCATTATGTTCCGTATATCAAAGAGGATGATTTTATCGGATTGCAGAACTATTCACGCACGATCATCGGTGCAGAGGGATATCTGCCCGTTCCTGCCGGCAATCCCGTAACACAAATGGGATATGAGAATTATCCGCAGGCGTTGGAGCATGTGATTCGCAGAGTTTACCGGGAGCTGCAGCTGCCGATCATGGTTACGGAAAACGGAATCGCAACCGATAACGATGCTGTTAGAACTGTGTTTATTGAACAGGCAACCGATGGCGTTGTGAACTGTTTGACAGACGGAATTCCGGTGATCGGTTACATGTACTGGTCACTTCTGGATAATTTTGAATGGCAGAAAGGATTTTCAATGACATTCGGACTGATTGCGGTCGACCGCAGTACACAGACCCGATTTCCGAAGGAGAGTCTGCGTGTTCTCGGAAGCTTTCACTGTGTATAGATGCCAGCGGTATAAAACCCCTTCGTTTGCGGATCATATAATCCAGGTATCTTCATTAAATACTGGAAAAAAACGAATGTAGTACAAGAAAGACCTGCAGAAATGTTTGCAAATCAGTATGCAAACATTTCCGCAGGTCTTTTTATGTTATTTTTGATTCTGCTTCCGATAATCCGACGGAGAGATGCCGGTCAGTTTTTTAAAGGTCAGTGTAAAATAGCTGCGCGTTCCGAAATGAAGACGGTCACTGATTTCCTGCAGATCATCACTTGTAGAAATGAGAAGCAGTTTCGCACGTTCAATACGCTGGCGGTTGATATAATCATTGATGGATATGCCCATTTCCGATTTAAATTTTCTGGATAAATAATATCCGGTATATCCGCCGCGTTCGGCAATTGTGTCGAGAGACAGATCTCCTTCGACATGCATTTGGATATAGTCACAGCAGCTTTGAATAGTCTGGGAAATATCCGGCCGTTTGTTCTTTTCATGAACGAGTCGGATGAATTCATTGTACATTTCACTGGAAAGATTTGCCATGTGTGAGAAGTTTTCACAGGAATTTACCTGCTGTATATAACTGTCTCCAATCGAATAAGCCTTATCCGGTGTCAGTCCTCCTTCAATTGCTGCCCGTACGCATAGAGAGATAAACACAATAATAGATATTTTGGACTGATCCAGCGGATTATCCGACTGAACCGGGACACCGTCGCTGATAGATTGTGCACGTGCAAGTGCCTTGGCATAATCCGGATTTCCCTCCCGGATAGCGCTGAGGATTGCCTGTTCAACCATATAGGTTTGTGAGCGGTCTTTTTCAACGACATCATTGACCGGCTGTTCCTCCGTTTTAAATGTCTGTGCAGTTACATCGGTGACGGAGATGTCTTCACCGGTCAGACTTTTGTGAAGCATAACGGCCAGTTTATTCATTGCATTTATGGAGATTGTCGGCAGCGTAGAAAGCAGGTTCAGGAAGTTGCTTCGCCAGGAAAGCGGAATATCATGCTGAGAAGCCATTTTTCGCAGAGCCTGAAGCGATACATTGGTATGAAAAGCAGGACCAAGTACATGAATACGGAAGAGTTCTGACTCCTTATATTCAAATGCCGCACACCACAAAGGACCAAACGGTGCAGTTAACAGAATCGGAAGTCTATTATTCAGGCAATACTCCTGAATAATAGACATAGCACCGGATCCGCGGAATATTGCCTCCAGGGGGCGATTCTGATTATTCGTTTCAATTACATTTCCGGACAGATCATAGATCCAGTAGGACAGATCATAAGCCGGCTTCAGGAGCTCATAGAATAATTGAAAGCGTTTTTCGATTTCGAAAGGTTCCATTTTTGACATTCCTTTTAATAATTCGTTATCGCGTTCTATATATAGCTATTGCATAACGGGTACACTATTTATTATACGCCAAAACAAGAAAAAGAACACTGCAATTGAGAAATCGGATTATTCTATGCTTAACAGTTCAACAGGAACAGTTAGCTGAATTCCATCCGTACACAGACCCCGGGATGATGGATGCAGGCAGTCGGTCATTTCAATTTAAAGAATACGTGAGGGAAAAATATGAAAACGGAAAAAGCAAAGAATCCGAACAGATTGGGATTTGGAAGATTAATGGCATGGAAGAGCTCGGATGTAGTAGCTGCATGGATCCAGGTAATTATGCTCCAGTATTTATCGATTTACGCGTCAGATACACTGGGAGTTGCAGTCGGTACAGTCGGTACATTGCTTCTGGCAAGCAAGATCGTAGATGCTTTTACAGACATTCTGGCTGGATGGCTGGTGGATAATACCAAACATAAATGGGGAAAAGGAAGACCCTATGAGCTGGGAATCGTCGGTATGACGATTACAACGATTCTGTTGTTCTCCTGTTCAACGGAATGGTCCTACGTGATCAAGTGTGTATGGATCTTCAGTATGTACACCCTGTGCTTCTCCATTTTCTCTACTCTGCGAAGTGCAGCTTTGAACCCGTATACGATCCGTCATTTCAGCAATAATAAAGTGCTGATCACCAAAGTGGCTTCTTACGGAAGCATCATTACCATGGCCGGTTCGATGACCATGAGTATTGCTTTCCCGATTTTCATGGCAAGAATTGCAACCAGCTCCGGCGGATGGACAATGCTGATCGCAGCTATCATGATTCCGGCAACATTGATCGGTGTACTTCGTTTTCTTGTATGCAAAGAAGATCCCTCTGTAGACGCTGATGATAAGCACAAGGGTGTCGATATCAAAGAAATCTTCGTTATGTTTGCAAAAAACAAATATGTTTGGATCTATGCGATTATTATGCTTAGCTTCAATGTAATTACCAACCTTGCTGTCGGAACCTATTTCTTCAAATGGGTCATCGGAAACATGGCACTCATGAGTATTTCCGGTATTGTATCTATCGTTATATTACCGTTCATGTTTGTAATGCCTGCGGTTGCCAGGAAATGCGGTTCCATCAGCAACATGATCTTCATTCTTGGCTTTGTTGGAATTATCGGTTATGGAATTGCTTATCTTGGCGGTGCAAGCGTTGTAACGGCAATGGTGGGAATGGTTCTTGGAAATCTTGCAACCCTTCCGCTTTCCTACTACGGTGTTCTCTTTATCATGAATATCTGTACATACAATGAAATGATCGGACTTCCGCGTATGGATGCGTCCTCCGGAATTCTGGCTAACTTTACATCCAAACTCGGTGCAGCTCTCGGTGCCTGGGTTACAGGTGCAATACTTTCCTTCGGCGGTTATCTGTCCGGTACAAATGTTACCGCACAGCCGGCAAGTGCCATTCAGGCGATCCGATTCGATTTCGCAATCATGCCGATCATCTGTCTGGTTGTAATCATGGTTTGCGCGAAGATGTTCTCTGTACTGGAAAAGAAAGTTCCGGCATGGGAAGCAGAGCAGAAAGCAAAGAGAGAAGCGGAGGCTGCGGCATCTGCAGAATGATATCCAATCATCAGCAGGGAAGTTGTTTTAAGAAACTCGCAAAGCGGGTTTCTTATATTTAGGATTGGAAATAAGGACGGATCCATAAACCGTATGATTGAATACAATCGGAGGATTAGCTAAAATGAAATTACGAAAAGAAATTGACATTCCTGCATTTATGAAGGCTGTCTCGTCCTGTAAAGGTGATGTGATTTTTGATTCGGGGAATGGAGATGCCCTTGATTTGAAATCCGAGCTTTGCAGATATATCTTCTTTACAGTTGAGGCTGATGAAAAACTGCGTAATACCGGAATGATTCAATGCAGCCTGAATGAAGATTATGAGAAACTGAAAGACTATCTGCAGCAGATGTAGAGGATGGACAAGTAAAGGAGATGACTATGAATAAAGTAATTGCCGGCCTGATGCGTGGAGAAGAAGAGAATCATATTCTGCC
>JAUNAK010000137.1 GCA_030527665.1 Eubacteriales bacterium | reverse complement strand
TAGTATCTGTTTCAACCTGTTTTTGCAAGACAATCGTCCCCGTTTCTACCTCAGGGATTCTTCGGAAGCTCCCTGTACGAATTCTCCTGCACTTTTTATCTTTTCATTTTCTCTGCTTTTTTCGATGTATTCTCCGGATGTGTCTGTTATTTCTTTTTAAAAACAATAAACTTGCTGATAACATAATTACTTACAACAACAAGGACCTGAGCGACAATCTTCACCCAGAAACTGCTCAATCCCATCCACTTGATTCCAACCAGCAAAACAAGCTCCTCCAGTCCAAGAGTAGCCAGTCTGCCGACAACAAAGGAAATAAACTCTTTTAACCCTTCTTTTTTCCCGTTTGTTTCCGATTCAAATACCCATTTTTTGTTTGTAAAATACACAACAATAATGGTAATGATCCAGGACAGTATATTGGCAATCAGCGCATCCATGTGCATCACATATACAAAGGCAGAAAACGTACCAATGCTGATGATCATGGAAAGCACTCCAAACACCAGATATAAGATCACTTCCTTATATTTTTTCATTAAACCGACGATCATATCTATCATTTTCCATTCATCCCTTCCTTTTTCCGTATTTCTTCTAACCGCGCATCACACCGCTCAAGGAGCAGTTTGCTTTCATCTGTCAATGCCGAATACTCCTTATACTGCGGCAGATCGATGAGAACCTCTGCCTTTGCTCCGGAAACAAATTCTTCGACTGCCTTCTGCACATAAGAAAACTGTTCTTCGGAAACGCGGTCCGTTATGGCGTCTGTCTTTGCTGCCAGCAGCCGCACATACGGAACAAATCCATAAAGAATGCTGATGGAGTTATCGATTCGGCGGTATCCTGCCAGACAGCCCCAGACATACCGGCGGATCGCTTTCTCATCTTTTCCCTTATATACAGCCCGCACAAAAAAGTCCTCTGCACCTTCATACAAAAGACCCGCCAACCGCTCCACCAGCTGATCACTTCCCATGAAAATATCCTTCATCCAGCTGATTCTCTGCATTGCCGGCTTCTCATCGACACATTTGCGGAACTCCTCTTCCAGCTGCCGGTCAAAGTCGCGAACCTCCGGAAGTGCTTCTGCAGACAGCTCTGTGTTCTGCAGATTCAGCCAGACTCTCTGCACGGTACTGTAGGATCGGATCAGTGTATTGGCAAGCTCAACGGCAAAACGATTCTGCTCCGTTCCCAGACAGCTTTCCGCTCCCGGCACAAACTGTTCAGCAACGGATGGATAGATCTTCTCCGGATCTTCCCCCTGCAGCTTTCTTTTCCTCAGCTGCGCCTGATAAGGAAATGGCTCTGCAAACAGAAACTTCCGTACCTTCTCAAACGTATCTTCATCCTCTGCGCGATACGGCAGCAGCACACCATCCGCATTCGGAAGTTTATGCAGCATACTCATCACCGCAAAAGCATATTGATTGTCTCCAAGCAGAAGTGCATAGGACGGCATTTCCACCACATAGGAGGCTCCTGCATCCAGCAGTTTCTGTGCCCGCACATACTTATCCACCGATGCCGGAAAACCGTTCCGCAGAAAAGCACCGGAGATGATCACCGTGATCTGCTCCGCTCCGGAAACGGCTTTTGCTGATTCGAAAAGCTTCCTATAATATTCTGTTTGCTGAAAACCTTCGTCTACTACAACAAGATTACGCATTCTGTACTCTCCGTATCTTTACCAAATTTCTCTTTACTTAGGCCGCGGTTACATTATTCCGCTTTATCGATTCTTATCATTGGATAAAAGACCTCTATCTTCCAAATAAACGCAAACAGATCAGAGGATCTTTTTCAGTTCCTCCAGCTCTTCATCCGTTGTTGACCAGCTTGTCGCAAAGCGTACAACCGTATGATGTTCATCATATGCTTCCCAGAAACTGAAACGAACCAGCTCCTCCAACTCCTTCATTTTTCCGTTTTCCAGAATAATGAACTGCTGATTGGTCGGAGATTCCAGATAGAAGCGATAGCCTTTTTCCCGGAAGATCGACTTCAGCTGATCTGCCATCTCGATGGCATGCCGGCTGATCTGCATATAGAGGTCATCGGTAAACAATGCATCAAACTGCACGCCCAGCAGACGTCCCTTTGCCAGCAAGGCGCCGTGCTGCTTGACCTGTGTAAGAAAATGCTTCGGCACACGATTTCCGGTAAATACAACTGCTTCTCCGCAGAGAGCCCCGACCTTGGTGCCTCCGATATAGAAAACATCACAAAGAGATGCCAGATCTTTTAACGTTACATCTGTATTCCGGCTTGCCAGACCATATCCCAGTCTTGCACCGTCCACGAACAGCGGAATATCATAGTTTCTGCAGACTGTGTGGATCGCCTGCAGTTCAGCCTTCGAATACAGGGTTCCGTATTCGGTCGGATGAGATATATAGACCATGCCCGGAAATACCATATGTTCATGGTTGCCGTCTCCATAGAACAGCTCCATCAGATTCTGCAGATCCGCAGCCTTGATTTTTCCGTGTTCCTCCGGAAGCGGCAGGACCTTATGTCCGGTATACTCAATAGCACCCGCCTCATGGGTGCTGACATGTCCGGTCTGTGCTGCAACCACACCTTCATAATTTTCCAGCATGGTACTGATCACAGTCTGGTTGGTCTGAGTTCCTCCCACCAGAAAAAACACCTCTGCCTCCGGTTTTCCGCAGGCATCCTTGATCTTCTGTGCCGCCCGTTCACAATACGAATCACTTCCGTAACCCGGCAGCACTTCCATATTCGTCTGAACCAATGCTTCCAGAACCTTCGGATGTGCACCCTTTATATAATCACTTTCAAAAGATAACATGATCTGTCCCCTCAATTATTAACTTTTTACCGCATTAAATTTTATTATAGCATACTATCATTTTCTTATCCATCGTAAGAATCGGTATATTTTCTCCGTTC
>JAUNAK010000068.1 GCA_030527665.1 Eubacteriales bacterium | reverse complement strand
GCTTTTGTACTAGGCAGTGCGCCTGTATTAGACAGCTGCTCCTATTTAAGATAACTTCCTAGATCATCAGATGCATCTTCCTTGCTTCCGCACGCAGTTCCTCACGGAAATCCGGATGAGCGATCTCGATCAAGGCCTTTGCTCTTTCTCCTGCCGTCCTGCCGCGCAGATGTGCAACACCGAATTCGGTTACGATATAATCCACATCATTCTTACCGGTTGTTACGACAGCGCCCGGAGTCAGAATCGGTTTGATCTTGCTGAGCGTGCCTTTCTTGGCTGTTGCATTCATGGCAATAAAGCTTTTGCCGCCCTTCGACATATTGCAGCCGCGAACAAAATCAACCTGTCCGCCGGATCCGCTGAAATGCTTCGGGCCGATGGATTCCGAGCAGACCTGGCCCAGAAGATCGACTTCCAGACAGGCATTGATCGAAATAAAGTTATCGATCTGTCCAATCACATAAGGGTTATTCACGTAGGAAACCGGTTCCATGGAAATAGAGATATTGTCGTCCAGGAAATCATACATCCGCTTTGATCCCCAGGCGAAAGCAGCTACTGTCTTGCCGGTATTGAGCGGTTTTCTTCGGTTGGTAACGATTCCCTGTTCGATCAGATCGATCATACTTTCGGTGAACAATTCGGTATGAATTCCGAGGTCCTTTTTGTCATTCAGACACATACCGACCGCACTGGGAACACCGCCGATACCGAACTGAATAGTCGCTCCATCCGGAATCATCTCTGCAATCTGACGTCCGATCGTCAGATCCGTTTCACTGACAGTCGGAACCGGAACTTCATTCAGCGGCGCATCATACTCACAGAGGGCATCCACCTGTGAGATATGAATGATATTGCTGCCATGGCAGCGCGGCATGTTTTTATTCACTTCAAGAAAAACGTACTTTGCCCGTTCTGCAAGCTCCACGGCTTCGGACGCGATGATGCCGAAGCTGAAATACCCATGACGGTCCATCGGACTTACCACTGCATAGAATACATCCGGATTTCCTTTGGCATCCCATACGGCCACTTCTTCACTGTAATGACAGGGCATGTAATCACAGTATCCTTCCTGTACGCCTTTTCTTGCTGCCGCCTGTGTAAACCAGGAAACATATTCGAATTTACCGGCCAGCTCCGGATCAACAAACGGTGCCGGATTTAATGCGATGATGCTGTTATGCCGCACATGCTCGATCTCTCCTTTTTTTGCACGTTCGGCAATTGCAGCCGGAATAGCGGTCGGCTGACTGGCAGCTGTCGGACATACCAGTTCAAAACCGGAAAGGATCTGATCGGCGATCTCCTCCGGAGATTTCTTTTTACTATTATAAATATCTGTAAAATCCATGATTCTTATCCTCTGCTTCTGCTGTCAGATCTCCTCCGGCGTGCAAGGAAAACCCTTTCCGGTATTTGAGATCCTTACTCTGCCAGTTTTTCTTCCAGTACCGTACGGATCGCTTTGATGAAGTCTGCGGAATTCAGTTTCACCGGATTCTCCAGTGTTGTGATCAATGCAAGATCTCCTGTCATCTTACCGGATTCGATGGTCTCAATGGTTGCCTCTTCCAGTTTTTCGGCAAAAGCAATCAGTCCCGGAAGTTCATCCAGCTCACCACGTTTCCGAAGAGCACCCGTCCATGCAAAAATGGTTGCAACGGAGTTGGTAGAGGTCTCTTCTCCCTTCAAATGTTTGTAGTAATGTCTCTGCACGGTTCCATGTGCAGCTTCATACTCAAAATATCCATGCGGAGAAACCAGAACCGAAGTCATCATCGCAAGAGAACCGAATGCCGAAGAGATCATATCGGACATAACATCACCGTCATAGTTTTTGCATGCCCAGATAAATCCGCCTTCCGATTTCATAATACGTGCAACCGCATCGTCGATCAGTGTATAGAAATAGGTGATTCCGGCAGCTTCAAAGCGTTCCTTATATTCATTTTCATACAGATCTGCAAAGATATCCTTGAAACGATGATCGTAGATCTTGGAGATCGTATCCTTGGAGGAGAACCAGAGATCCTTCTTCTCGGAAAGAGCAAACTCAAAGCAGCTCTTTGCAAAACTGGTGATGGATGCATCTACATTATGCTGTCCCTGTACGACACCGGGACCGTCGAAGGAGTGAACCAGTACCGATCTGGTGACCGTACCGTCATCGGATGTGTAGGTCAGCTTAACTTTTCCAGCTTTCGGAACCTGCAGCTCCACATTCTTGTATACATCTCCATATGCATGACGGGCAATGGTGATCGGCTTCTTCCAGCATTTCACGACCGGATCGATTCCCTTTACAACGATCGGTGTACGGAAAACGGTTCCATCCAGGATCGCACGGATGGTTCCGTTCGGGCTCTTCCACATTTCCTTCAGATCATATTCTTCCACACGGGCCGCATTCGGTGTGATCGTCGCACACTTAACGGCAACGCCGTATTTCTTGGTTGCCTCCGATGCATCCCTGGTAACCTGATCGTCGGTCTCATCACGGTGTTTCAGACCAAGATCATAATATTCGGTCTTCAGATCAATGAAAGGAATCAACAGCTCGTCTTTGATGATCTGCCAGAGAATTCTGGTCATTTCATCTCCGTCCATCTCTACAAGCGGTGTCGTCATTTGAATCTTATTCATAGCATTTCTCCTCACACTTTCAAAACTCATTTTGTATTTTATCACATTATCCCGGTAAATTACATATATAAAAAGGAGGAATACAGAGTCTGCGGAAAGCAGCATCCATATACCCTCCCAAATAAATCCTTATTGATTCATGAATTCTCTTATTATGTAAGCAGCATTTTAGAATGAATCAGATTATTTCAGACATAGAAATCTGCTTCATTCCCTTTCCATTCTCTCCATCTGCACCTATTCCTGATTTTTTACTGCCTTTAAGCGAGCCAGGCTTTGATTCTCTCTACTGCAGCAACGGTGTTTTCATATGTACCGAACGCAGTCAGTCGGAAAAATCCTTCTCCGGCTGCTCCGAAACCGGATCCCGGTGTGCCTACAACATGCGCCTCTGTCAGCAGCCGGTCAAAAAATGTCCAGGAATCCATGCCATCCGGACACTTCAGCCAGATATACGGTGCATTTACCCCGCCGTACACGGTAAGTCCGATGCTTTCCAGACCTTCGCGGATATAGGCAGCATTTTTCATATAATATGCAATCTGTTCCCGGATCTCTTTCTGTCCCTGTTCGGAATATACGGCTTCTCCGGCTTTCTGAATAATATACGGTGCACCGTTGTAGCAGGTTCCGTGTCTTCTTGCCCAGAGACTGTTCATGGAAATACCGTCCGCATCCTTCAACGCTTTCGGAACCACGGTAAATCCCAGACGCACGCCGGTGAAACCGGCATTTTTCGAAAAGCTTCGAATCTCGATCGCACAGGTCTCAGCACCGCTGCACTGGTAGATCGAATGCGGTACTTCCGGATCACTGATATATGCTTCATATGCGGCATCATAGATAATGACAGCACCGATGCGATTCGCATAGTCTACCCATTCCTGCAGTTTTTCTTTCGAGATCGTCATTCCGGTGGGATTGTTCGGGAAGCACAGATAGATCATATCCGGATCTTCTTCCGGAAACTCCGGTGTAAATCCGTTCTCCTCACTGCAGGTCATATAAATATACCTGGAATATCTGTTTTTTTCTGTTTCCCATTCTCCGGATCTGCCCGCCATCACATTGGAATCCACATAAACCGGATAAACCGGATCACAGACAGCCACTTTTGCATCCTTATGGAAGATCTCCTGAATATTTGCCGAATCACTCTTCGCACCATCGGATACAAAGACCTCATCTTCAGCTATGGAACATCCCATCTCTCTGTACTCACCGGCAATTGCTTTTCTGAGAAAGTCATATCCCAGATCCGGAGCATAGCCATGGAAAGTATCAGGGTTTCCCATTTCTTCTACAGCCGCATGCATCGCTTTTATGATCGACGGTGCGATCGGCTGCGTTACATCACCGATCCCCAGACGGATCAGCTCTACTTCCGGATGTGTCTCCTTAAAAGCATTTACTTTCCGGGCGATGGTTGAGAACAGATAACTGCCCTGCAGTCTCTGATAATTCGTATTAGAATGAAACATTTCTTACATCCTCCTTTTATTACTGTTGGATGTAAAAAGGATAAAACAGCTGTACGGAAGTTTCAATGTGTTAGCGTACGAAAACAAAAGCGAAACGAGAAGCGGCTACTTAATTCACAGTATCTCTCCAGCTTTCAGCAGCAGCCAAACAAATTCATTCTATCAGCGGGTCAGATCCTTGACCCACTTATATTTCCTGAAATGTACAAACACCCACGGCAGCTTGCCCACCTCATCCAGACAGGTACAGGCATATACCAGGATCGGCGACCAGTGAAAAATGAAGGCACCGGCAAAGGCAAGAGGAATTGCCACCAGCCACATCATGACCACCAGTGAATACATATCGAACAGCGTATCTCCTCCGCAGTCAAAGATGCCGTTGATGACAACCGTGTTGGTACAGCGGCCGATCATATAGAAGGCCATGATGACCATCATGTAGACCAGAAGCCGCTGTGCTTCGGCAGTCAGAACCATAAACCGCAGAATAAACGGAGTGATCAGAAGAACGATGACCGTCGCTGCCAGACCGTTCAGAACAGCCAGCTTAGCCAGACGGATGCCATAAATTTTTCCTCTCTCGAGCTTACCTGCTCCGAGTTCATTTCCAATCATAATGCCTCCGGCAGCGCTGATGCCGTTGCACAGACAGCACATCAGCTCACGAATGACAGCAGACACCGAATTCGCAGCTGCCGCATCGCTTCCCATATGACCGATAAATGCCGTATAAGATGTAAAACCGATTCCCCAGAGCATGGAGGCTCCCACCAGAGGCAGGATGATCCTGCGGAAATCGGCGGCAAGCTGTTTATCCCTTGCAAAGAATCTTGTCAGATCCGGCTTCATCCAGCCTTTACGGAAAAAGGATGTCACTGCCCATACCAGTTCGATCACGCGGGCTGTAACCGTCGCCAGGGCTGCACCATCAGCCAGCATAGACGGTGCACCCAGTAATCCATAGATGAATACCGCATTCAGAATCAGGTTCAAAATAACCGTTACGGAACTGATCAGAGCCGCACTCCCCACATGCTCGCTTACCTTCATGAGTGCCAGATAACACTGCGAGATTCCGGTGATCAGATAGGACCATCCTGCGATATGCAGATAACTGCTTCCAGTCACGATCAAAGCCGGTTCATTGGTAAACAGACGCATCAGGATCCCCGGAGTCAGTGTGCATCCAAGAAAGAATACCAGAGATGCAATTCCTACGATCCGCAGTCCCATGATAAAAATATCATTTACACGCTTCCGGTCCCCTTTCCCCCAATACTGTGCCGCCAGAATAACCACCGTACCTGTAACTGCATTGAGGATGATGTTCTGAACAAACTGAATCTGTGATGCCAGCGATACCGCAGACATGGCATCCTGTTCGATACGGCCCAGCATAATAGCATCCCCTGTTGCAACAGAAGCCAGCATCAATGACTGCAGTGCAATGGGAAACATCAGTTTCCAAAGTTTACGATAAAATATACGATCTCCGAATAAGCGGCGATCCTCCCTGTTTATTGTTCTGTTCACTTGTTCTCACTTTCTGACAGATCCGAATCCCGATCTGCTTTTCATGAAAATGCAGATCAAAGCCTGATTCGTTTATAACCTGAAACCTGTAATCCTGTCTGCAGTTTATCTCAGTCGAGAAGACTCCCACTTCTGCAAGTGGCGAGCAATTACAAGATTATCTTTCAAAACGAGCCATGGCAGAAATGCCATGGCTCGAAACTTTTGCTGTTTTTGATTTATACAATACGCACTTCACGCATTACTTCTGCGATCCGAGCACCTGCTTGTTTTTCATCAGATAATCGATCAGAGAAACAATGGTCATAACCGTAGCCGCTGCGATCAGCACCAGTTCCACCGGTCTCCAGCCGTCGATATTCAGAAGAATAACAATGATCATGATCATCTGCAGGATCGTCTTGATCTTGCCCCACCAGCTGGCGGCAATAACGATACCGTTATCGGAAGCAACCAGACGGAAACCGCTGATAATAAATTCTCTTGCGATAATGATGATCACCACCCAGGCCGGAAGCTCTCCGGTATGGATCAGACAGATCATCGCGGAACAAACCAGCAGTTTGTCGGCAAGCGGATCCATAAACTTTCCAAAATCGGTTACCAGTTTGTATTTTCTGGCAATATAGCCGTCTGCCGTATCGGTAAGACTTGCAAGAATAAAGATCACCAATGCAGCGTATCTTGCCCAGCTCTGCGGAAGATACATGCATACCACAAAGAACGGTACCATGATCATTCGCAGACAGGTCAGTTTATTCGGTAAATTCATAACTATCTCCTTTTTATCTCCGCCAGGTCCGTTGACAGCAGCGCCTGCATTCCTGACAGAGATCCGCGTTTAATCAACGCTGATCAGTTCACCGACCAGATCGTATTCCAGAGCTCCTGTGACCTTTGCCTGCACAAAATCACCGGAATTCAATACCTCGTCTGTCTGAATGAAGATCAATCCGTCTACGTTGGGGGTATCTGCATAGGTCCGTCCCACATAGGCGTTATTTTCACTCATAAATCCTTCAATAAAGACCTCAAGGGTTCTTCCGATCATCTCCTCGCCTTTGGCACAAGAGATATCCTGCTGCAGGGTCATCAGCTCGTCCTGACGCCGCTTCTTGGTATCTTCATCGATCTGATCCGGCATTTCTGCTGCCGGGGTTCCTTCTTCCTGTGAGTAGGTAAAAACACCCAGGCGATCAAATTCCATTTCATCAATGAAATCCATCAGTTCATTATGCTCTTCTTCTGTCTCCCCCGGGAATCCGGTGATCAAAGTAGTACGAAGGGCAATATCCGGAATCTCCTCACGCAGATTGGAAATGATCGAAACCAGGTCATCATGACTGGTTCTTCTTCCCATCCGGCGCAGAATGGAATCCGCAGAATGCTGGATCGGAAGATCCAGATAATGGCATACCTTCGGTTCTGTTTTGATCGTCTCGATCAGTTCCGGATAGATCTCCTCCGGATAGCAGTACAGAATACGAAGCCATTTGATCTCTTCGATTTCCGCAAGCTTCTGCAGAAGGATGTGCAGAGATTTCTCCCCGTACAGATCCACACCATAGCGGGTGGTCTCCTGTGCAACCAGGATCAGTTCTCTCACGCCCTGTGCCGCAAGATCTCTGGCTTCCTCGATCAGCTCCTCCATCGGAACGCTTCGGAATCCGCCTCTCATCTTCGGAATGGCACAATAGGTACAGTGTTTGTCACAGCCCTCGGCGATCTTAATGTACTCGTAGAAACCGCCGGTCGTCAGAATACGCTTCTTGGCGCCTTCCGGAATACCGGTAAGCGGTTCCAGAATAGAAGGACGTCCGCCTTTTCCCACTGCCAGAATGGCTTCCTCGATCTTGTTGTAGCTGTTGGTTCCGACGATCGCATCGACTTCCGGAATCTCATCCAACACTTCCTGACGATAGCGTTCCGCCACACAGCCGGTAACGATCAGTGCCTGGCACTTTCCGTCTTTTTTGTACTGTGCCATATCCAGGATCGTATTGATGCTTTCTTCTTTCGCAGAATCAATGAAACAGCAGGTATTGACAATAATGATATCCGCATCTGTTTCATCGTCTGTCATTTCATATCCACGGCCCGCGAGTTTGCCGAGCATACGCTCGGAATCGATCAGATTTTTGTCGCAGCCAAGGGAAATAAAGAGAATTTTCATTCTTACTCTTCCTCTCTCGGAAGGATCGTAACACTGCCTCTGTATAACTCATCTACGGCAACACTAAGCGGCTTCTTCTGTTTTCCGTTCTTTTCAAAAACAGGAGCTGTCGGCTCTGCACCTTCGATCAGCTGACGTGCACGTTTGGAAGTTGCAAGAACAACGGAGTAACGGCTGGTTACCAGCGGTGCCTCTTCCTTATCCTGCTCTTTATTGATGGTTTCGATCATTTCTACATAAGACG
This sequence comes from Eubacteriales bacterium, assembly GCA_030527665.1. Taxonomy (GTDB): domain Bacteria; phylum Bacillota; class Clostridia; order Lachnospirales; family Lachnospiraceae; genus Bilifractor. The sequence goes on along the minus strand of JAUNAK010000068.1, from coordinate 7,833 downwards.
GATGCAACATATTATTTCTCCTCCCGCTTGTTAAGCTGTCTGCAAATATCTTCAATAAATTCTTTCTGGTTTCCGACCTGTTTGTGCTGTGCCTGGATCAGGCTGTGCAGTTCATCTACACATGCTTCCACTTCGTCATTGACCAGTATATAATCATACAGCTGCATGTATTCCGCTTCTACAACGGCTCTCTGCAAACGCTGCTGAATAACATCTTCTGTCTCGGTTCCTCTTCCCCGAAGCCTCTTCTCCAGTTCGGCTGCCGTCGGCGGAGTTACGAAAACCATGAGTGTATCGGGACGATTTCTTTTTACCTGCAGAGCCCCCTGCATCTCGATCTCGAGAATGACATCTCTGCCGGCATTCAGATTTTCTTCTACATAGGCCTTCGGTGTTCCATAGGAATGGTTCACGTAACCGGCATATTCCAGAAACGCATCTTCTTTGATCATCTGATCAAATTCTTCCTGTGTTTTAAAGAAATAATGAACGCCATCCACTTCACCGGTTCTCGGCTGTCTGGTCGTGGCGGAGACGGAGAGCACATAATTATCATACTTCTCCATCAGGCGTTTCATAATGGTTCCTTTTCCGGATCCGGAAAAGCCTGAAAGAATAACAAGAAGTCCTTTATTCATCCTGTGTTTCTGTCCTTTCCTCGTTAATACTGCTGTTTTTGTCATTAAAACGCTTCATGATCGTATCCGGCTGCAAAGCAGAAAGCACGAGCCTTCCGTTTTCCATAACCAGAACCGACTTGGTCTTGCGCCCCTGTGTAGCATCGATCAGACTCCCTTCCGCCTTTGCGGAAGAAACCATACGCTTCACAGGCGAAGCCAGCGGACTGACGACAGCAACCACTTTATCGGTGTTTACGGCATTGCCAAAACCGATATTGATCAATCTTGACATTTTAAACCACCTTTTCTGTTCTGTAAATCCCCAAAATACATATTTATGCGGCTCATTCGATATTCTGTACCTGTTCACGGATCTTCTCGATTTCCGTCTTCATATCAACACCGATATTGGAAGTCTCCAGATCATTCGCCTTGGAAAGTGTGGTATTTGCTTCCCTGTTCATCTCCTGCGCAAGGAAATCCAGTTTGCGTCCCACGCCTTCCCCGCTTGCCAGTGTATCACGCATGGTCCGGATATGACTTCTCAGACGAACCGATTCCTCATCCGTGCAGATCTTATCGGCAAACAGAACCGTCTCAGCAGCAATACGGCTGTCATCGATCTGTGTATCAGACAGCAGTTCCCGCATCTTGTCATAGATCCGCTGCCGGTATTCCTCAAGGATCTTCGGCTCTCTTTCATTAACCTTCCGGACATTCTCCTCAAGGCTGTTCAGTTTGGTATACAGATCATTGCGAAGATTCTCACCCTCGATCGATCGTGAATGACGGAATGCAGAAGCAGCGTCACGAAGAACAGCCTCCAGATCCTTCCAGAGTTCATCTTCATCCACACTCAGTTCTTCCATTGTCAATACATCCGGAAACTTCATCAGCCCGGAAACCGTCAGATCATTGCGGATTCCGAAACTTTTCTCGATCTCTGCCGCATACTGCACATACTCTGCGGCAATATCGGCATTGTATTTGAGTCGGTGATTGCCTGTGGTATAATCCTCATAGGAAATAAAAACGTCCAGTTTTCCGCGCTGCGCATACTCTTTCAGCACTTTTCGAATGTTGGATTCGAATAAACTGAACTTTTTGGGACATTTAATATTGAATTCAAGATACCGGTGATTAACGGATTTGATCTCAACCGTAATTTTCCGGTTCTCATTCTGGTGTTCGGCACGTCCGAAACCTGTCATACTGTAGATCATCAGCAGAAAAACCCCCAATCTGATAACACACGTTCCCTATTATAAGTCAGCCCTCTGCCCTAGTCAAAGCAATAATCGCTTTTTAGGCATAAAAACCTAGCTTTTATTCTATTATTATTCCTCTCTTTTGGCAAGTGCGATCCGTTTATTCAAAGTATTCAGCACCCTCTTTTTATCCGTACTCCAAAGCGGCGCAAGCAGCAGACTTCTCGGACCGTCTCCGGTTAATCGATGGATCACGATCTCCTCCGGCAGGATCTGCAGACATTTCACGACAAAACTGCAGTAGCTGTCCAGATCAAACAGTGGAAACGGGGCTTTGGAATAAACTTCTGCAAGGTCCGTCCCCTTCAGAACATGCAACAGCTGCAGTTTGATTCCGTCCAGAGGCGGCTGCAGACCGGCTGCATAATGAACGCTCTCCAGCATCTCCTCTTCCGTTTCATAAGGAAGACCAAGAATCAGATGTACGATCACCTGGATACCTCTTTTTTTCAGCTCCTGATAGGTATGTTCGAAGGCGGATAGTTTGTATCCGCGGCGTATAAACCGGGCCGTATCTTCCTGTACGGTCTGCAGTCCCAGTTCGATCCATACCGGCTTGCTGCGATTCAGCTCCTCAAGAAGATCCAGCATATCCGCATCGATACAATCCGGTCTGGTTCCGATCGACAGGATCACGATCTCCTCATGGGCAATCGTTTCCATATACAGCTTTCTCAGACGGTCGATGTCCCCATAGGTGTTGGTAAATGACTGGAAATAGGCGATGTAGCGTCTGTCCTCCATCGGAATGGATGCGGGAATCTTCGGATCCACCTTGGCCCGTGCCAGCCGGATCTGTTCGTCGATGGGCAGAAACGGGGCAGCAAAATCTCCGGATCCGCCTTCCGAACAGAATATGCAGCCGCCTGTTCCCAGCGTTCCGTCCCGATTCGGGCAGGTACAGCCGGAACTGAGAGAAAGCTTGTATACTTTGGTACCGTATTCTTTTTTTAATTCTTCGGAAATTCTTCGAATATTCATAGAAACTCCACACAATAGCAGTAAGATTGCATTTATTATCTTAGTGTGTATAATAGATGTGCACACTTGTATCCTGTGCTATTATATAAAGAAAGAACAAATTCTAACAGAGGTAAATTATGGCATTTGACGGAATTACCGTTGCGGCTTTAGCAAAAGAAATAGATGAAACCATTACCGGCGGGCGGATCTCCAAGATCATCCAGCCGGAATCGGATGAGCTCATCCTTACGATCAAAAACAACAGTAAGCAGTACCGGCTGCTTTTATCCTCAGGCGCATCTCTCCCGCTTGTTTTTCTTACTCAGAACAATAAACAGGCCCCTATGAATGCGCCGAATTTCTGCATGCTTCTCCGGAAGCATCTGAACGGAGGGCGTATTCTCTCGGTTGAACAGCCGGGACTGGAACGTATACTGATCCTCACCGTGGAGCACCGTGATGAAATGGGTGACCTTCGCAGTCAGAAGCTGATCATCGAGGTCATGGGGAAACACAGCAATATCATTCTAGTCAATGAGAACGATGTTATTATCGATTCGATCAAGCGAATCTCCTGCAACATCAGTTCTGTGCGTGAAGTTCTGCCCGGACGGGAATATTTTATCCCGCAGACACAGCAGAAGGCAGATCCTCTGACGATCTCCGAGCAGGAATTCCATGAAACCGTATTCAGCAAAGAGATGCCTCTCTTCAAGGCGCTCTATCTCTCACTGACCGGATTATCTCCGCTCATTGCCGAAGAGATCTGCTGCCGTGCCGGTCTGGATCCGGATTCCGGAGCCGCCATGCAGGAAGAACCCTCCCGTGTTCATCTCTATCATACGTTTGCAGCTATGATGGAGGATGTTCGAAACGGTGCCTTCAAACCGGAGGTTATCTATAAGGAAAAAGAACCTTTTGAATATGCGGCATTTTCGATGGCACAGTTTTCCAATCTGCAGAAGACCGAATATGAATCGATCTCTGCATTGATCGAGACCTACTATGCCGAAAAGGAACTGCGCACCCGTATCCGTCAGCGTTCTTCCGATCTGCGAAGAGTCGTGCAGACCGCCCTGGAACGCAACGGACGTACGCTCAGCCTGCAGGAAAAACAGCTGCATGACACGGAAAAAAGAGATAAGTATCGTATCTACGGTGAACTGCTGAATACCTATGGCTACGGGCTTACCGGAGGCGAAAAGGAACTGGAAGCCTTGAATTATTATACCAATGAGACGATTCGTATCCCTCTGGATCCGATGCTCTCCGCTTCTCAGAACTCCAAGAAGTATTTTGAGCGCTACAACAAGCTCAAACGTACGGCAGAAGCTCTCCAGGAGCGAATCGAAGATACCCGGGCGGATGTACAGCAGCTGGAAAATATCGCCAATGCGCTGGATATTGCCCGCGATGAGACCGATCTGCAGGAGATCCGGCGGGAACTTGTAGATTACGGCTACATCCACAAGCATACCGGTGTCAAGGGAGCTCGCAAGCAGGCGAAATCCGCTCCTCTGCACTATATTTCATCCGACGGCTATGATATGTACGTAGGAAAAAACAACTATCAGAACGAGGAAGTCACTTTCCATATCGCGAACGGCAGTGACTGGTGGTTCCATGCAAACGATATCCCCGGCTCTCATGTCATTGTCAAGGGCAAGGGCGGCGAACTTCCGGACCGGACCTTTGAAGAAGCCGGCAGACTGGCTGCTTATTATTCGAAGTCACGTATGGCTCCGAAGGTTGAGATCGATTACACGCTCCGCAAGAATCTGCATAAGCCCACCGGCGGACGTCCCGGATTCGTGATCTACCATACGAACTATTCGCTGATCGCCGAACCGGATATTTCCGATATTCAGGAGGCCTGAACAGCAGCATTTTTCCTGCACATTACTATTCGACAACTATCCCGCTTTTCGGGAAGTACTAAACATGAAAAAGAGGTACCAGAATGGCATCGTCTTCACCGAAGACTAAAAAGAAAACGTCTAAAGACAGTATACCGACAAGGCGGAAAACGACCCGCTATGAAGCCGATCCTCAATATGGTCTGTCTGACCGGCAGGTCAAAGAATATGAGCTGAACGGCTGGGAAAACCTGGCACAGGCTCCACCTTCCAAGACCGTCGGAGAAATCATACGAAGCAATACCCTTACTTATTTTAACGCGATCTTCCTGATTCTCGCGGCTCTGCTCCTGTTTGTCGGTGCATTCCGTGAGATGCTCTTCCTTCCGATCATCATCTTCAACGCATTGATCGGTATCGTTCAGGAGATGAAAGCAAAAAGTACGCTGGATAAGCTGAATGTACTTAACGCTCCTAAAGCAAAAGTTGTACGAAACGGCGAGACCAGAACCATCCCTGCGGAAAAACTTGTTCTGGATGACATCGTTGTATTTTCAGCCGGCAACCAGATCCCTGCAGATGCTGTCGTTGTCAGCGGTTCTGTAAAAGCCAACGAGTCACTGCTTACCGGAGAAGCAGACGAGATTGAGAAAAATATCGGCGACCAGCTGATGTCCGGCTCCTATATCGTTTCCGGACAATGCCGTGCACGGCTCACCAGGGTCGGTGCCGATTCCTATATTAACAAGCTGACCTCACAGGCCAAGAAAGCACGCGAAGGTGAACAGTCCGAAATGATCCGTTCCCTTAACCGGATCGTCATGATTGCCGGCATCTGCATCATTCCCATCGGAATTGCCCTTTTTTATCAGGGCTACACTTCCGGAACCGATCTGAAGAGCAATGTTAAGGCGATGGTAGCCGCCGTGCTCGGTATGATTCCGGAAGGTCTGTACCTGCTCTGCAGCGTCACTCTTGCTGTCAGCACAGGAAAACTGGCAATGAAGCAGGTCCTTGTTCACGATATGAAATGTATCGAGACGCTGGCCCGTGTCAATGTACTCTGTGTCGACAAGACCGGTACCATTACCGAAAACAAGATGATGGTACAGGACGTGCTTACTCTTCCGCCCTATGAGAATGACACGACGATTCCGGATATCCAGGAGCTGCTCAGTGATTTTGCCGCTGCCCAGTCTGCCGACAATATTACCATGGAAGCGGTGAAAGCATACTTTACCACGCCAAGCGGTGAAGAAGCTTCCCATGTCACCGGATTTTCATCGGAATTCAAATATTCCAGTGCCACCTTTATCGACGGTTCCTATGTCCTCGGTGCACCGGAATTTATCCTGAAGGATCAGTATGAGCTGTACAGAGAAAAAATCGAGGAACAGGGAAAGAAAGGTTTCCGTGTTCTGGTATTCGGTCTGTACGGAGCACAGCCGGACGGCGGTGCATTAACCGCTTCCTTTACTCCGTATGCCCTTGTTGTTCTTGCCAATAAGATCCGTAAAGATGCGGACAAGACCTTCCAGTACTTCCATCGCCAGGGCGTTGCAGTCAAGGTTATCTCCGGTGATAATCCGGTAACCGTATCCATGGTTGCCACGCAGGCCGGAATTGCCAACGCAGACCTCTATATCGATGCTTCCACCCTGGAAACAGAGGAGGATCTGTACGAAGCGGTTCAGAAATATACGGTATTCGGCCGTGTTACACCGAAACAGAAAAAAGAATTTGTTCTTGCTCTGAAGAAAGCAGGCCGAACCGTAGCCATGACCGGCGACGGTGTCAACGATGTTCTTGCTCTGAAGGAATCCGATTGTTCCATTGCAATGGCAGCCGGTTCCGATGCAGCCGCACAGGCTGCACAGCTCGTTCTTCTGGACAATGATTTCTCGCATATGCCGGAGATCGTCGGTGAAGGGCGACAGGTCGTTAACAATATGGAACGTTCGGGAAGCCTCTTCCTTGTTAAGAATATCTTCTCGCTTCTGCTTGCGATCTTCTCGATCATTGTCGGTCTCAGCTATCCGCTCAGTCCTGCCCAGGTATCCCTGATCAGTACGTTTACCATAGGACTGCCCGGCTTCCTGATGTCCCAGCTTCCGAACAAGCAGATCATCCGCGGCCGCTTCATGGGCAATGTGCTTCTGAAAGCGCTGCCGGCAGCTCTTACGGATCTGCTGGTCGTTGCCGGCCTGGTTGCCTTCGGCGAAGTGTTTGATATCAGCTCCATCGATATCTCCACGGCCTGTGCGATCCTGATGTCCATCGTCGGCTTCATGATTCTCTTCCATCTGGTACGACCGATGAACAAATGGAAGATCGGTATCTTTATGATCTGTATCATCGGCATCCTGCTTGCGATGATCTTCTTCCATGATTTCTTCGGATTAAGCGGAATGTCCATGCGATGCATTATGATGTTTGTCGTATTCTCCATTATGACAGAGCCGATCTTCCGGTATCTGGTAAAAATCATCAATGGAATTACCATCGGATACAACCATTTGAAACGGAAAATTGCTAAGACCGCATAACAGCATCTCAGATATGCATTGTATCTGAATACTGTATATGAATAACAGAGAAATCATACTTATATCCAAAAAAAATTCTGTATCAAAACAGCGAGCCTGCCAGTTTCGATTGGCAGACCCGCTGTTTTTCAATTAATATCCAGCACTTTTTGAAAGTGCTATAAATTTATCGGCAATTATTTCCGCTTCTTGCTGCTCCGCTTCATTCATCTCTCTGAATGAATTCTTCTCTGCCGGAACGATTTTTCCGTCTTTGATCACTGCTTTTGCATAGTTCGTAAGAGAATCGGTTACGTAGATATCCTTACTTCCGTTGCTCGAATAATATTCATCCACCGAATGGTACGTATACAGATAGGAAGAAGGATGTGAATATTCTGTAGTTCCTGTACTATATAATTTACCATCCTTATAATTCTTGAAGATACTTTTTGTCCGCTCTCCCTTCTCATTGTACTCGCTGTCACTCACATAGGTGCTGATCAGTTCATCATTCTTATATGTATTGTGATTGAACGAAATCCGATTTCTGTTACTAATTCCATGAGCTGTCACTGATCTGCTCAGATATCCTGTCATG
>JAUNAK010000136.1 GCA_030527665.1 Eubacteriales bacterium | reverse complement strand
TCAGACGGAAACGGTGTATCGTTTGACAGCGATTTTGGTATTTCTTCCGATGGAATGGGCAAGGACGGAGGTCTTGGCTCACTTGGACAGGCACAAGGTGGATCTGAGTTGTCAGCAGGCGGGACCGGACAGTCAGGTTCTGCAGGCAGTGCAGGCGGAAGCGGCAGCACCGGAGGAAACAGTGGGGCCGGCATCCAGGCAGATCCGTACACAAGCAACGGCTCTGCGGTTGACGGGCTGTTTGGCAGCGGAGAGAGCATTGAAGAGCAGATCATTGGTGCTTTCCAGACGGAGCTGTCCAAAGGAAGCAGTGGTGGAACTTCATTTGTTAAAGCAGTCGGCGGTTCTGCGATAGCAGGAGCGGCGATCGCGGCGGCGGCAAATACAGCGGTGACTGCGGCAACCGGTTCTTCCATTACAGGAATTCTCGGCGGTGCGGAGACGGAAGCGGATATGGCAGTCGGTTTATCCGGGGCAGGCGGTTCCTCGGTACATCTGAATGACGAGGATGAGCGAAGGAAGAGAGCGCGGAAGTCAGACACTGAGGAGGCAGAAGTTCTCGAGGCAGAGCCGGATGACGGTGAAGAGGAAAATTATCGTCCGGGCTGGCATTAAGCATAGAAAAAAGACTTGACGAAATTCAAAGTGCCATGATATACTGACACGGCGAATGGAAGAAGGTCTTTTTTTTATGCCTAAATTTCCGCGGGAAACCGCAGCTAAAAAAGTCAGAGAGTGAGGTGGAAGTTGTGCGCACAAGAATCACATTGGCATGCACGGAATGTAAGCAGCGTAATTACAACACGAAAAAAGAGAAAAAGAATCATCCTGAGAGAATGGAAACAAAGAAGTACTGCAGATTCTGTCAGAGACACACACTGCATAAGGAGACAAAATAATCCTGTCGCAGCGAAAGGAGAACGGACATGGGAGAGACTTCAAAAAAGGACAAAGTCCAGAGAAGCTGGTCCGATGGACTCAAGGCTGAGTTTCGCAAGATTATCTGGCCGAGTCGCGACGATCTCGTGAAGCAGACAAGCGCAGTAGTAGTTGTTTCGGTAATTCTCGGAGTACTGATCAGCATCGTAGATGCAGCAGTACAGTACGGTATCAATTTCTTTATTAAGTAAGGACAAGGTGAGCATATGTCAGAAGCGAACTGGTATGTCGTTCATACCTACTCAGGATATGAGAATAAGGTAAAAGCGAATATTGAGAAAACCATTGAGAACAGACATCTTGAGGATCAGATCTTTGAGGTGCGTGTACCTCTTGAGGAGGTGCAGGAAGTAAGGAACGGTGCAACAAAGACCGTTCAGAGAAAGATGTTCCCGGGATATGTGCTTCTTAATATGATCATGAATGATGACACATGGTATGTTGTAAGAAACACACGCGGTGTCACAGGATTTGTTGGACCGGGATCCAGTCCTGTTCCGCTTACTGAAGCAGAGATGATACCTCTGGGCATCCGGACAGAGAGCAGCGTAGCAATTGATTTCGAAGTCGGCGATTCTGTGACCGTCATCGGCGGTGTCTGGAAAGATACTGTCGGCGTGATCCAGTCGATCAACGAGAGCAAGCAGATCATTACGATCAATGTGGAACTCTTCGGACGTGAGACGCCGGTTGAGATTGGCTTCGCAGAGATTAAAAAGTTATAATTAGTTATCAGTGGGAGGGAAATCCCCCGACATTACCACAAGGAGGTGCCTTATCATGGCAAAAAAAGTAACAGGTTATATTAAATTACAGATTCCTGCTGGAAAAGCAACCCCGGCTCCGCCAGTTGGTCCGGCTCTTGGTCAGCACGGTGTTAATATTGTTCAGTTCACAAAAGAGTTCAATGCAAGAACAGCTGACAAGGGCGATGTGATCATCCCGGTTGTTATCACTGTTTACGCTGACAGAAGCTTCAGCTTCATCACCAAGACTCCGCCGGCAGCAGTTCTTCTGAAGAAGGCTTGCGGTCTGAAGTCCGGTTCAGGTGTTCCGAACAAGACCAAAGTAGCATCCATCAGCAAGGATAAGCTTCGTGAGATCGCAGAAATGAAGATGCCGGATCTGAATGCAGGCAGCGTTGAGGCAGCTATGAGCATGGTTGCAGGTACTGCACGCAGCATGGGTATCACTGTTGAGGAGTAATCCGAACAGAAGACTGAGCAGAAAGTGGGAGGGACATTCCCGCAAATACCACCAGGAGGTTATTTAATATGAAAAGAGGAAAAAGATATACAGAAGTGGCCAAGAATTTTGACCGCACCAATCTTTACGATGCAGCTGAGGCTATCAGCTTAGTAAAGAAGAACGCTGTTGCTAAATTTGATGAGACTATCGAGGCTCATATCAGAACCGGTTGTGATGGACGTCATGCAGATCAGCAGATCCGTGGCGCAGTTGTACTGCCGCACGGAACAGGTAAGACCGTTCGCGTACTTGTATTCGCTAAGAATGCAAAGGCTGACGAGGCTCTTGCTGCTGGTGCTGAGTTCGTAGGTGCTGAGGAGCTCGTTCCGAAGATTCAGAACGAGGGATGGCTGGATTTCGACGTTGTAGTAGCTACTCCGGATATGATGGGTGTAGTTGGACGTCTGGGTCGTGTACTTGGACCGAAGGGTCTTATGCCGAACCCGAAGGCTGGTACCGTAACCATGGACGTAACCAAGGCTGTCCAGGATATCAAAGCCGGTAAGATCGAGTACAGATTAGATAAGACAAATATCATTCACGTGCCGCTTGGAAAAGCTTCCTTTACTGAGGAGCAGCTTGCGGACAACTTCCAGACGCTGATCGGAGCAATCAACAAGGCTAAGCCGGCAGCATTAAAGGGCCAGTACTTAAAGAGTGTAACACTTACCTCTACAATGGGACCTGGCGTAAAGCTGAATACAGCAAAGCTTGTTTAATATGTTCCATATACCCGGGATCTTCGGATCCCGGGCTTTTTACTGTGAAAGTCCCGGACAGCGGCTGAGCAGATGTCGAGTTTACTCGAGC